>NZ_FRBB01000016.1:0-89814 GCF_900142505.1 Fibrobacter sp. UWH5
CAACACCAAGCTTTAACGCTGCATTTTCAATAGCAGCAACAGCAAGGTGCGTCTTTCGGTAATCCAAGTCATGTGACATGCATTTAACGGCCATGGTATCTAAGATACAACATTTTAAAAGCCGTGTCAACAAAGTCAAAACAAAAAGAATACTTCAAGAGCATCCCGCCCCCTGCAATGCAAGGAACTGAATTGAGGAGAAGTGTGGTTTATGGGAATCTTGGAAGCTGAATTGTAGAACTGTAAAACTGGCAAAATTGAAAGGCCGCACCATTGAAGGCGCGGCCCTTGTTCACTATACTATTTATCAGTCAATATTTGAACAGAAACCCATTTTCTGTTCATCCATGCATAAATATACATAGCTGTCAACTATTGATCCGTCTTCAAAGTATGATAGAATCGCCTTTATTTTCCATGGCGAATTTTTTTGTCTACCTATAACAGTCATTGTCGCTTTTTTGCCTATCATGTACTCAACAAATACATGCATTAATGCATCTAGAGTTTCCTGATTTTTTTCAAACAATGAAAAAAAACTTTTTTTTGTTGTTAATATATTTCCTTTTTTTTCGACATCTTTTTTTATATCAACAACCAAAGAGTCTACAACAGCATTTCGCTTTAAAGCATTTGCGTCCAGACCAGCCACAGAACGGAGAACTGAATCCAAGCCAGGAATTTCCTTTGTAATTAAATTTTGCGCTGGAAGAATCTGAGGAATAAACAACAAACTAGTCAAAATCTTCATATGCTTTTGAATCATATTCATGTCCACCTATTCTGGCAGCCTCCTTTTCTATACCGGTCCTCCATTCTTCATTAACATTATACGTATTTTTGAAGAGATTCGCTGCACCTTGTCCATCAATGCCGTTTTCAAGAAAAATATTTAAAATTTGTTCATATTGAAATCCATGACCACCAAGTTCATGGCCTAAAGATTTCGCAGTTCCATCAAAATATATCTCAGCGCCAGTTGCATTGGGTTCAAATTTTCCATAACTCGTTTTATTTTTGATTGGATCACCATAAGTATCTTCAAACACCATGGTTTGTTGGGGTTCCCTAAAGTTCAAATTATAAACATTTTTTGACGCACTTAAAACGGCTATATTTGATTTAGCTTCGATAGTTAAAGAAGAATACAAATTAGCAAACATATTCTGTTCATCTTTAGATGCAAATGTTATAATGTTCCCATCCCCATCTACCCCGTTCACAGGATTCATCCCATTTCCCGCATACAAATACGGACTACTAAATTGTCTCTTTGGGTCTACTGAAATCCACAATCCGAGCATTGGATCCAGATATCTTGCGCCGAAGTAGTTCAGCTCGGTCTCGTCGTCTTTTTCTTTTCCTGTGAAGTTCTCGGTCACCTTGTCGGTGGGTTCCGAGAGCGTTACCTGCTCGCCGAATGCACGGTAATCGTAGGCGGCCTGCACACCACCCTTGTAGCCAGAAAAATAGGTGTCGTTGTAGGCGGAGGTTCCGTATACGAGCATAGTGCTTCCGAGATGATTCTTGAGAAACCATTCAAATTTTGCGCTGGGGATGTATCCCGCGAGTTGCATCTTGTCGACACCATAGAAGGGATTCGTGGCATCTTCCACGCCGTAGCGGCCGAGGCCCTGGGGCATGTTCACCACGACCTTTGTTTCGCTGGGAGTGCCGTTGTGGAAACTTTCGCGGACCTCGGTGCCGATGCCTGTGTAGTGGGTCACGAGTTCACGTTCCCAGTCGGCGGCGTATGTTCGTTCAGAAGTGTTCGCACCAGTGGATGTCTCGGATAGGCAGGCCTTGCGTTCCCGCGTCTTTGAAACACGTCTGCCGGTGCCGTCGTATGCCATCAGCACCCTGACACTGTCCCTGCTGCAACTACGCGTATTCTCAAGTACATTTCCTGATTTGCTTTCCATCCTAAATTCCACCGGCATTCCTCTCCAATCATAGGAAATTTTGAGGTTCTTGGATTTGTCCTCGATGAGATTACCTTCCGCATCGTAAACAAAGTTCTCGGAAGCACTCATATCGCGGTTTGCAGCAGACATTCCGCCCATGCCACCGGAGACCTTCTCGAGACGGTTCGTGTTTGCATAGTAGCCGTACTCACCGCCGGTAGCGCCATCACCCCCGCGACCCTGGCCGCGGCGCTGGCTTACAATTCGGCCCTGTTCATCATACTTAAAGTATTCATTGAACATATCCTGTTCAGAATCCTCCACAGACGTGAGACGGTTCATGAAGTCGTACACGTACTTGCTACTACGTTTTTGTTCCCCATTAGCAGCAAGTTCATGAACCATGTAGCTGATGTTACCGTTGTACTGAGGAACGCAATTGTGGTTGCCACAGTCTTCATAGTAGAGTTCTTCTTCAAATAGCTTCTTCCCGTCAGCATTTTTCGCAGTGGCTGTTTTTACAGCACCCGAGATATGGTAGGTATAATCAATTGTAACATTGTTGCCAAGCCTTACGGTCTTAACATTTCCTGTAGGGTAATATGCATAGGACACAAGTTCCGTAGACAGTGATGCACCATTCTTGACGGAAATAGATGAAATTCTTCCCAGACGATCATAGACATACTGGTCCGAAACGGCACGATTCTTGGCATAAATGTTTAAGCCGTAAGGATACTTTTCTGATTTTTGCGATTTTATTTAGTTATGCAACGAAAAAGCCGAGATGAACATCTCGGTTTTAAAGTTTTTCTTTATTCAAGAAATTTATTCTAAAGAAGCGGCGCTGAACTAAAGGCGCTTCAGCACAGCCTGTGCGTGATGGTAGAAGCCTTCTTCCATTGCAACAGCGGCGATTGCCTTGGCGTTCTTCTTGATGGCCTTTTCGCTGTAGCGGATGATGGACATGCGCTTCAGGAAGTCGTATACGCCGAGAGGGCTGAAGAAGCGGCCAGTGCCGTTGGTGGGCAGCACATGGTTGGGGCCTGCGAAGTAGTCGCCCACAGGTTCAGAAGACCAGTGACCGATAAACACGGCGCCGGCGTTTTCAATCTGGGCAGCCATGGATTCCGCTTCGTCGGTCATGACTTCCAGATGTTCCGGAGCAATCTTGTTTGCAATGGCAACGCCATCGAACCAATCCTTCACCACAAGGATGCGGCCGAAGTTGTCCAGCACCTTCTGGAGCAGTTCCTTCTTGGGGCTGTTTTCAACCTGGACGTCTACGCAGGCAGAAATCATCTGGGCGGTTTCCATGTCGTCAGTAATGCAGATGGCGGCTTCGAAACCGGAACCGTGTTCAGCCTGGGAAAGCAGGTCGGCTGCAACGAAGTCAGGATCGGCAGTCTTGTCGGCCATGACGAGAACTTCAGAGGGGCCTGCCACCATGTCGATATCCACAACGCCGAAGACTTCCTTCTTGGCGACGGCAGCGAAAACGTTACCCGGGCCCACAATCTTGTCGACGCGTTCAACGATGGTCTTGCCCTTGGAATCCTTGGCACCGTAGGCCAACAGGCCGATAGCCTGTGCGCCACCGATGTGGTAGACTTCGGTAATGCCCAACTGCTGGAGCACGAAAGCCACGGCACGGTTGATTTCGCCCTTGATGGGGGTCACCACAACGATGTCCTGAACACCAGCCACCAGTGCGGGCACAGCATTCATGATCACGGTGCTGGGGTAAATGCCAGCACCACCGGGAACGTAAAGGCCAACGCGCTTCATGGGGCGGATGCGCTGACCAAGAACTACACCGTCCTTACCTTCCATGAGCCAGGATTCTTCCATCTGGTTCTGGTGGAAATCGCGGACGTTCTTGATGGCCTGCTTGAGAGCCTTCTGCAAATCGGCGGGGCACTTGGCGGCAGACTTTTCGATTTCCTTTTCAGATACGCGGATATTCTTGCCCTTGAGGCCGTCGAACTTCTGGGCGTATTCTACAGCCTTGGCGTAGCCGCCCTTCTTGATGTCGGCAAGGATATCTACAACCTTGTTATAAATCTCGCGGCTGGGAGCAACTTCGCGACCGCAAATGCGTTCAATTTCCTTAGAATTAGGAGTAGCCTTAACTATTTGCATTTCTTAGTTTCCTTCAAAATCTTGTAGCACAGACCGTCCATCAAGGCAAGCCAGCTGGCTTCGATGATGTTGGTGCTGACACCTGCCACATTCCAATGTTCCTTGTCGTCGCCGAAGGTAGTCCACACGCGGACCAGAGCGTCGGAACCCACAGAAGAACCTAGAACGCGGACCTTAAAGTCGTCCAGGCGGACCTTGGCCATGTACGGGAAGAACGGCAGCAGAGCCTTACGCAATGCGGCATCCAGAGCGTTCACCGGACCGTCACCTTCGCTCACCTGATGGCTGATCTTGTCGCCAATCTTCAGCTTGACGCTGGCCTGGGAAACAGAGAGTCCCTGAGGAGTCTTGTCTTCGGTGACGCGATAGTTCATGAATTCAAAAGGTTCAGTGAACATACCCAGCTGGCGGTAAACCAGCATCTTGAAGCTGGCTTCGGCAGAGTCGAAGTGCCAGCCGGCGTTTTCCTTTTCCTTGATGGCAAGCAAAAGCTTTGCCACCATGGGGTCCTTCTTGTCGATGCCCGGCTTGATGGCCTTCAGCTTTTCTACAACCAAAGAGCCGCCAGCCTGATCGCTGGTGACGAATACGCGGTCGTTACCGATGGAATGGGGATCCACATGTTCGAAACTGCGGGACACCTTCATGACGCCATCGATGTGTGCTCCGCCCTTATGGGCAAAGGCGGCCTCGCCCACGTACGGTGCGCGGACGTCGCTAGCCAAGTTCACAATCTGGTCGACGCTGAGGAACAGCTTGCGAAGTCCAGCCATCTTCTTGGCGGCAAAGAACTTCACGCCCATCTTGAAGTTGAGGTCAGCCATGATGGTGGTGAGGTTTGCGTTACCGCAACGTTCACCGTAACCGTTGATGACGCCCTGGATCATTTCTGCACCGGACTTTACGGCATAGATGCTGTTGGCCACAGCAAGGCCAGAATCGTTATGCACATGGATGCCCAGAGGTACGTCCACGTGTTCCTTAACGGCATCAAAAATTTCTTCCAGTTCCCACGGCATGGTACCGCCATTGGTATCGCAAAGAACGATGAAGTCTGCACCACCGAGGGCGGCAGCCTTCAAGGTTTCAAGAGCGTATTCCGGATTAGCCTTATAGCCGTCAAAGAAATGTTCGGCATCGTAAATGACTTCTTCGGAATGTTCCTTCAAAAATTCGATGGAAGACTGGATCATGTCCAGGTTTTCTTCCAGAGTAGTATGAATGACTTCAGTAACGTGGAGATCCCAGCTCTTGCCGAAGATGGTCTTTACGGGAGCCTCGGACTTCACCAATGCCTGGAGCAGCGGATCCTTCTCGGGAAGAATCTTCGGACGACGGGTGCTGCCGAATGCAGCAATCTTGGCATGCTTCAGCTTAAGCTTCTTGACTTCGCGGAAGTATTCTTCGTCGGTAGGGTTGCTCGGGTTAGGCCAGCCGCCTTCAATGTAATCAATACCGAAAGAGTCAAGAATTCGAGTAATCTGGATTTTATCGGCCAGAGAGAGACTAATCTTGCGATCTTGATTGCCGTCGCGCAGCGTGGTGTCATAGATAAAGCATTTCATAAGTGCAGTAAATTTAGCAAAAAACTTTGTTTTTTTTTCGATGTGTTCATGCAATAAACAGTAAAGCAAGGTGTTTGCCTGATGTTTAAAAAAGAGATGCAGCGAATTTACTGCATCTCGTAATTTTTTTACCCGAAGGCCGATTCGTTGAAACTATCCCTGGGAGGTTTCTGCGAAGGTCAAGTTTTCGTAATTCTTGATAGCCAGATTCAGACGATATTCGTTGGGGAACAGACAAACTAAGTTGCGTTCCTTGTCCAGCATGCAGTCCATGGCATATTCTTCAGCGAACTTGTTCACGTCCTTTTCGGGGCCGGAGACCCAGCGGATACCGTGAGCGGGTACGCGATCCAAAGAAACGTCAGCGCCGTATTCACTCTGGAGACGGAACTTCAGCACGTCGAACTGCAGTTCACCCACCACACCGATCACCGGAATAGCGGACTTCATAGGTTCATAAAGCTGGGTAGCACCTTCTTCAGAAAGTTCAGCCAGGCCCTTGGCCATCTGCTTGGACTTCAGCGGGTTCAGGAGGGTGACGCGGGCAAAATGTTCCGGAGCGAAGTCAGGAATGCCGGTGTAGCTCATCTTTTCACCATCGGTCAGAGTATCGCCGATGCGGAACAGACCGGGGTCGTTAATACCCACGATGTCGCCTGCCCAGGCATTGTCAATGACTTCCTTGTCCTTGGCCAGGAATGCGGTAGGAGCAGCCAGACGGATTTCTCGGCCGGTACGCACATGGAAAACCTTTTCGCCACGGGTAAAGCTACCGGAGCAGATACGCAGGAATGCGGTACGGTCACGGTGCTTGGGGTCCATGTTAGCCTGGATCTTAAACACAAATGCGCTAAAAGCATCTTCACCCGGATCCACAGGACGCTTGTCGGTATCGCGGATCATGGGAGGAGGAGCCAACTGAGCAAAGGCGTTCAACAGCTGACGTACACCGAAGTTGTTCACGGCACTGCCAAAGAACACGGGGCACATCTCCCCCTTCAGGAACTTTTCGTGGTCAAACGGATCCATAGCGCCAGTGACCATTTCGTATTCTTCCTTGAACTGTTCCACCCAGTTCTCGCCGCACATTTCAACCAGGCGGGGATCATCGGGACCAGTCATCTGGATAAGCTGCTGCTCCCCTTCTTCCTTGTTAAAAGTATGGAAGGTATTGTCGGCGATGCAGTACACACCCTTGAAAAGCTTACCCACGCCAATGGGCAGAGTAAAGGGAGCCACCTTGATCTTCAGGACATTTTCGATTTCATCCAGCAGGTCCAGCACATGGCGACCATCAAGGTCCATCTTGTTGATGAAGGTGATAATCGGAGTGTGGCGCATGCGACACACGTTCATGAGGCGGATGGTCTGCTTTTCTACGCCGTTCACGCTATCGATAAGCACCAGGGCTGCGTCCACAGCGGTCAGGGCGCGGTAAGTATCTTCGCAGAAGTCCTGATGGCCCGGGGTATCGACCAGGTTGAACATGCAACCTTCGAAGGGGAAATTCAGAACGGAACTGGAAACAGAAATACCACGCTGCTGTTCGATCTTCATCCAGTCAGAAACCGTGTAGCTGCGGTTGGACTTGGCACGAACATGGCCTGCTTCACGGATTACGTTGCCGTACCACAGGAACTTTTCGGTAATGGTTGTCTTACCAGCGTCAGGATGGCTAACGATGGCGAAAGTGCGGCGTTTAGAAATTTCTTCGTTCATAAAAAAGGCTCTAGGTTCAAGGCAAAAGGTTTGAAGCCAGGAACTCAAGAATTAGGGTTCATTTTTTTGCGGCGGTAAAGATAGAAAAAACAGCCGACACCTCGACTGTTCTTCTTAAATTTGACAGGGCTTTTAACTGTTTATTACATCTCGGTGTAAATCTGGTAGCTGTTACGACCTGACTTTTTCACATCATAAAGGGCCTTGTCTGCGCGATCAAATAGGGCCTGATAGTTCATATCCAGGTCGTTTGCAAAGGCCGCCCCTATCGAAATATTGATGACATTCAATTTTTCGTCGTTGCAGAAAGTTTCGTCGGAATTAGAAATCAGATGGCTGATGCACAAGGTCAAATCGGCCATGCTCTTCACGTTGGGCAAGAGCACCACGAATTCATCACCGCCGAAACGGCAGATGGTCACGGATTCAGACTTGTCAAAAGTCTTCTGCAAGATGTTTGCGAACAACTTAATGGCCCTATCCCCTTCCAGATGTCCATAAGAGTCATTCACCACCTTCATATGGTCCATATCCACCACCAGCATGGCTCCGGAATTGTGCTGAACCACCATGAACTTGTCAAAGGCGCGTTCCATGTACCTGCGGTTCCACAATCCAGTTAGCTGATCTGTGTAGGCGGAATGCTCACTCTTATTGATATTCACTTCATTACTGTACATGGTCTTCAGGTGCTTAACCATGGCCTTGTTAATAAAGAAGCCACTTACGAACATCACCACGAACTCGATGGTCATTCCGTCAATGTGGGTAACAAACCATTCGACGGCATCCGGATTAGCAAGGGCGCTGGCCTCGAATTCTGAAATCTGCCAGTTGCTGACCAACATCATCAAATAGCTGAGGATGCTCATGGTGACGAAAGTCCTGCGCTTACAATACAGAAGGCTGGTCATGGGCACAAAGAAGTAGCTTAGCGAGATGTCCATGTGGCCAATACTCATGACGTAGATGGTCACCAAGGCACCTACCAGTCCAATGTACTTGATAATGGAACTTTCAGGCTTGAACTTATAAAGCACCGAATGGCCGATGGCGAAAACGAAAATCACCAAAAAAGACTGGAGACAGGCCCAATAAGTGACGCCAGGAAAGGCGGCAAAAAGAACGCCTAAGGCGATCGTCGGAGAAACAAGGCAGCAATACCAGAGGATGCGGCAAAAAATGCCATTCATCCTTTTTTCGTTGTTGTCTAGAAAATACGAGAAATGATTGTCATAATATTCGGAACCCATGGACAAGAATATAGATGATTACGTCGGGTTCAGAACATCTAACTATACAAAAACACCCCGAAAAACAGATATTTTTATTACAACCTGTATGGTCCAGCCACTACCTGTGGTGGTACGGGTGATTTTGCATCACCATCTGGGCCCGGTAGAGCTGTTCCGCAAAGATGATTCGGGCATGGTCGTGGGTAAAAGTCAGAGGAGACAGGCTCAACAGCATATCGGCGGTTTTCTTCAAATTCTCGTCTATACCGTATGCGGAACCGATCAGAAATACCACATTTCCCGGGAAGCGGTCACGGAGCGTGTCAGATAGTTTGACCGTGTCCATCAGCTTCCCCTCTTCAGAAAGAATGATCCGCTTGAAATCGCTCTTGGGGAATTTCTTCTCGAAAAGGGCTGCTTCCTGCGCCAGGGACTGGTTTCGGTCGTCCAGCTTCGATTCCTTGAGTTCCACGACTTCCAGAGGGATGGCTCCCCCACGGAGACGCTTGACGTACTTGTCGACTTCGTCGGCAACAAAAGGCGAACCTGCCTTACCAAAAACTGCGAGAACCCATTTCATGGAGGCTACTATCTTCCAACTGACAAGCGGTCGATCAGGAAGTTTGCCATTCCCTGCTTGCGCATGCGTTCCTGGGTCTTGGCGATGTCGTAATCCACGCGGATGATGCGCACGCACTTGGTTTCGGTATCCAGCAGGCACCAGCAGGAACGGGGATCGCGGTCACGAGGCTGCCCCACACTGCCGACGTTCACCAGCAGACGTTCCGTATTCTCGATGGTATATTCGTATTCATCCAGAATCTTGGGAATGGCCATGGGGCGGCTTGCCACGATAACCGGGCTATGGGTATGTCCCACAAAACAGTAGCGGCCAGAAAAATGATCGAAGGCGTCCAGAGCATCTTCCAGTTCTGTCACATAGACCCAGTCTGCAGGGCTCAGGGGCGATGCGTGAACGAAGCAAATATCGTTTTCTTCACGGATGTAGGTCAGGCTGCGCATGTATTCCACAGATTCCTTGGAAAGGTGGGTCTGGGTCCATTCGATAGCCTGCTTGGCATAGGGGTTAAAGCCTTCGCTGGATTCGTGCTTGATGGCGACACTATCGTGATTACCGATAATGCAGATGTCCATATTTTCACGAGCCAGGGCTACACATTCATCAGGGTCTGCGCCGTACCCCACCAAATCACCAAGACAAACCTTCCGATCTACACCATTATCTTCCATGGACTGGAGCACAGCCTTGAAAGCTTCGGCGTTAGAATGGATATCAGAGCAAATTCCGTAAAGCATGAGCCTAATTTAAATAAAAAAGAAGAAATATGAGAGAATTAGGTGGCGAGAAAAGCAAAAATTAAGTTTTCTTTTCTACAAAGCTAAGGCCTTAAACGTCATACGCATTTAAAAATACGGCTCTATTTACTATTTTTGCGTCGTATGGAAATTGTTCAAGACAAGCTGAAGGTCAGCATTGCCTACACTTTAATGGAAAGGTCCGGGAAGATTCTGGAAGAAGTGCCGGCATCCCACCCCTTCGTGTACATTCATGGGTACAACAACATTATCCCCGGTCTGGAGAGTGCCTTGAATGGTCGCCGCGTTGGCGAGAAATTCACAATCGACATTGACGCGAATCTCGGCTACGGTCTTTTCCGCGATGACTTGATCCTGGAAGTCCCTAAGGACGAACTGAAAGAAATTGGTGAAATCTGGCTGGGCATGGAACTGGAAATGTATCAGGATGAAGACATCCGTGAGTTCCAGTTACCCGAAACGGCCGACGAATTTGTAGATGGACTGAACCTGGACAGCGACGACGATAACGAAGCTGACGGTATATACACCATCAAGGAAATCCGCAAGGAAACCGTAATCGTAGACGGCAACCACCCCTTTGCCGGTAAGGACCTGACCTTTGACGTGCAGGTCATTGCCGTAGAATCCCCCAGCTTTACCGAACTGGAATCAGGATTTCCCGATAAGGACGAATTTGACGAACAGGATGAGTTCGACGAATTCGGCGACGATCTTAACAACCCCGATAATTTCAACAGGAGATGGCGATAATGGCCAACATGGATGAACTGAAGAAAGCCGCAGGCGTACGCGCCGCTGACATGATCAAGGACGGCATGACCGTCGGTCTTGGCACTGGAAGCACCGCAGCCCACATGGTTAACCGCCTGGCAGAACGCATCAAGACCGAAGGTATCAAGGTGGTTGGCGTTTCTACTAGCTGGAGCACCACCCTGCAGTGCCGCGCTCTGGGCATCCCCCTGAAGGAAATGGGCGAAGTCTCTCACCTGGACATGGTCATTGACGGTGCCGACGAAATCGACGACAACCGCAACCTGATCAAGGGCCGCGGTGCAGCCCACCTGCTTGAAAAGATTGTGGCCTCCATGACCGACAACTACGTGATTATCGCAGACAGCGGCAAGAAGGTGAACCAGCTGGGTACCAAGTTCGCAGTTCCTCTGGAAATCATCCCGGGTGCAATCGCAGTCGTAACCGAACGCGTTGCCAAGCTGGGTGGCGAAGTCAAGGTCCGTATGGGCGCTCCCGGTAAGGACGGTCCGGTGATTAGCGATTCTGGCAACCTCATTGCCGACGCCAAGTTTGCTCCTATTGCTGATGCAGACAAGCTGGCTCGCGAACTGGAACACATCGTCGGTATCGTCGGTCACGGTCTGTTCGTCGACATGGCAACCAAGGTAATCCTCGCCGACGAAGAAAAGGGACTGATCGAATTCTAAGGAACGAGGTTCTAGGTATGAGGGCGCTCGCAAAGCTCGCTTTCAGGTATGAGGACGGAGCCTTCGGCTCCTTTGAGCTAGATAATCGCGCCGAAGGCGCCTTACTTTAGCTCACAGCTCATCGCTCACAGTTCGTATCTCATAATTTGAGTCTGCGCCACTAGATCCTTCGCTCCGCTCAGGATGACAAACGCAGACAAATATCTCATAACTCGTATCTCGTAATTCGTAATTAAAAAAATCCCCCGCATTTCTGCGGAGGATTTTTTAATGCTTTGAGCCAAGCTAATTAAGCTTCGTCGTCAGCCAGTTCCGGAGCCTTCTTGATCACGTTGCGGCGGCCATAGCGAACCTTGGACGGATCGAAAGTGGTTTCAACCGGAGCAATATCAGCTTCGTTCACAACCGGTGCTGCAACAGCTGCGGGAGCTGCGGCGGGGGCTTCAACTGCGGGTGCTGCGGGAGCGGCCGGAGTTTCAACCGGGATGCGAGGAGCGAGGGGACGGCGTTCAGCAACAGGAGCTTCAGCGGCGACCGGTGCAGCAGCTTCGGTAGCGGCAGCTACGGGAGCGGCGGCTTCTGCGGCAGGAGCTGCAGCGGCGGCGTTGAATTCACGACGGGGACGTTCCGGGCGGCCTTCGCGACGGTCGCGGCGGTTGCCACGTTCGTTGCGTTCAGCGCGCTGTTCACGCTGTTCATTACGGGCAGCCGGCTGTGCAGCGTTGGCGGCCTTGTTTTCGCGATTTTCGCGGTTTTCCTTTGCAGGACGTTCCTTATTTTCCTTCTGGCGATTTTCCTTGTTGTTGCGTTCACCGCGCTGAGCCATTTCCTGAGCGTTAACGGGGCGGCGTGCGCCCGGCTTCAGGTTCATGTCGGGGGTGAGCTTCTTGAAAATCGGGGTACGAAGCATAGTAAGGAGCTTGTTAACCTTAGTCAGGATAACGATGCTCAAGATCACTGCAACGAGTGAGAGAGCGATTGCGATGTATTCCATTCGGGGCACCTCATAAATAAGGGTTGACCGCGACTACAGGCTGGAAGAACCCGCAGGCGGTGTGGCGTTGGGTTAATGTAATCCGTATTCGGATTTATGCTTAAAGCCATCTTACTAGCGCCTCCGGAGAGGCTTGACTGGCCATAAGGCTTCGGGCAAATTGGGCCGGCGAAGCATTTAAAGGGGTCTCCGCCGCAGCGGTAGACGAGTTTTTGCCACGAGGCCAAATATACAAAATATTCACAACGAATCCCCCGCACCGACCGACTAGAGGTGGCAGTTCAAGTTGGAATATCAGACTTTTTATATAAAAAAAGCGGGCATAACCCGCTGTTTCCTTAATTTTCAGGCCGAAGGCCCCAAAGTTAGAGGTGCATATCCAGCTTTTGTAAAGATTTCTTCACGGAATCGCCGTAGGCGTTCAGGGAATCCAGGGTATGCTGAAGCGAATCTACAGAGTGCTGAAGACTGGCGTTATTCTGTTTCAGGCGTGTAATTTCGGCCTGTGCATCCTTATCGGCGCAGCCCATAAAAGAGAAAGCCATTAGAATAAAAATCAAAGACAAAAGGGAATAAAACTTCATGTTCCCAATAATAGAAATTAGAATGGATGGTAATTTCTATCTTGTGGAGCGTAATTTAAAATCCGGTACGCAATGATGAAAGAACAAGAACTTTTGATGCCTGTTGGAACCTGGGAAATGCTGGAAGCCGCCGTCAAGAACGGGGCCAACGCCGTGTATTTCGGGGTTCCCCACTGGAACGCTCGCGGCCGTACCGAAGACTTTTCCTTTGAAGATGTAAAGGCCATGATCGAGTATGCCCGAAGCCGAGGCGTCCGCAGTTTCATGGCCATGAACGTTCTTGTTTTCGAGCGTGAGCTGCAGGAGTTGCCGGAATTCCTGGCCCAGATTATCGCCTTGAAACCCGACGCCTTTATTATCCAGGACATTGGCCTCGCCCGCTTGATTCGCGCAATTTGCCCGGAACAGGAAATCCACGCCAGCACCCAGATGACCCTGGCCAGCGCCGAGGGCGTAAACCTGGTAAAATCCATCGGCTTTAACCGCGCCGTTTTGAGCCGCGAACTTTCGGCCAAGCAGATTGCCGCCGTCAAGAGCGGAACCGACCTTGAAATCGAAGTGTTCGTACACGGAGCCCTTTGCGTCTCCTATTCCGGCCAGTGCCTCACCAGTGAAAACTTCGGCGGAAGATCCGCAAACCGAGGCCAGTGCGCCCAAAGTTGCCGCCTCCCCTACCGCATTTTTGTAGACGGCAAGGAATTCACCGAAACCGACGCCCAGTATTTGTTCAGCACCCGCGATTTGTGCGCCCTCCCCAAGCTTGAGGAACTTGCCGAAATCGGCGTGGAATCCCTGAAGGTGGAAGGCCGTCTGAAGAGCCCGGAATACGTGGCTGCCGTAACTAGAGCCTATAGAAAGGCGTTGGACAACATTTCCGCAGCCACCAGCAAGCGGGGCGATCTCGGTCTGGAAAGTTCAGACTTGGAACCGCTGGAAGTCTTGTTCTCCCGCGGGTTGACTACCGGCTGGCTTGATGGCGACAACCACCAGGAACTGGTGAACGGAACCTTCAGCAATCATCACGGTCTTTATTTAGGTAAAGTCGTCAAGGTAGAGCGTTCATCTGTTTTTGTAACCGCCGAAAAGGAATGGCTCCCCCGCCCCGGCGACGGCATCCTCTTTGAAGATTACCGCTTTGGCGTCTCCCTGGGAAGCCGCCTGTACGGAGCGCAGATTGTACATAACGCCCACAGCAAGCGTGGAGACGGCATGCGCGGCATGGGTCCGCTGCTGCGCCTGGACTTCGGCTACGATTTCGACACACGAAAGATCGGCCGCAACATGGACGTTTTCCGCAACGACTCCCCCACCCTGGAAAAGGAACTGCGCAAGACATTTACCGACCGAAATCAGGAAACCAAGCGTGCGGTGAACATGGAACTTTCCGGTGCGGTGGGCGAACCTCTGACCTTGAAAGTCTGGCTGGCGGGAACCCCCCTGATGCAAGGGATGGATAAGGCCGCAGAAGTACAAAGCGAACAGATTTTGGAACAGGCGAAAAATGCAGTCGACCCTGCAGCTCTGGAAGCGCTGGCCCGCAAGGAACTTGGGGGCCTGTCGGCCACGCCCTATGAACTTGGAAGTCTGATGGTCCACGTGGCCGGCGCACCTTTCGTACCCGGAAAGGTGCTGCGCAACCTGCGACAGTCCGCAATTCAACAGCTGGGAGCCTCCTCCCTGCAGTGGAAGGAAATGAATATCAGCGCCGCAAACGGAAAAAAATTCCTGCAGACAATTTCTGCAAAGTTCGCCGTTGCCGCCAAGAAGTCCGCAGCTGCTCAAGATCCATCGGCTTCGCTCCGCTCCGCTCAGGATGACACGCAAAAAGAATTCGGCATCGTCCACAAAGTTGCAAAGCCCGTCATCTCCGTGCTGGTCCGCAACCCGGAACAGATTGCCGCCCTCAAGGGATTAGACATCGACAACGTCATCATGGATTTCGACTGGGGCGTCAAATATGACGAACCCCTCCAGCAGATTCGTGAACTTGGTTTTAAGGCTGGCATGGCCACCCTGCGAATCCACAAGCCCGGCGAAAATCATTACCTGAAAAAGATTCTGGAACTCTGCCCGGATTTCGCCCTTGTCCGCAATCTTGGTTCCCTGTCCATCCTCAAGGATAGCGGGATCCCTCTCGTAGGCGACTACAGCCTGAACGCCGCCAACTCCGCCAGCTACGAATGGCTTCTGGATCAGGGACTGCAGACAATCCACCCCTCCTGGGATCTAAACAGCACCCAGCTTTTCGACCTGCTGAAAAACATCGACGGCAGCCGCCTGGAACTGACCCTTCACCAGTACATGCCCGCCTTCCATTCGGAATATTGCGCTTTCGCCCGCAGCCTTACTACAGGCCGCCGCTTCCCGGAATGCGGAAAAATCTGCACCCAGCACAAGGTGGAAATCCTGGACCACAAGGGAGAACGCCACTTCCTGCAATCCGACGCAGAATGCCGCAACACCCTATTCGTAGGCCGTCCCCAGTCTGCGCTTAAATTGATGCCTCAACTCCGCACCTCCGGCGTAAACCATTTCCGCCTAGAAATGCTCAACGAAGATCCAGAAACTGTCCGACGCAAGGTGCTAATTTACACCCAGGCCATCCGCGGAAAAGTCTCCATCGAAGATGCCATCCGTGAAGCCGGCATTCAGGAAAAGTACGGCCTCAGCGAAGGCCAGCTCTTCAACGAAAGCACCTGGCAGAACCGCAAGAAATGCGATTAGGTCGACCCCCTATAGGGCCTTCATCATTACGGTCTTGTTGAATTCTTCGGGTGTAGTAAAAGTAGGCACTATGTCATGCAGGGCGCTGATGGCAGCCTTGTCGTCATTTTTCTTGGCCGCATTACGCAAGGTCCACAGCGCCACAATAAACTGATCCATGTCGATTTCGATCTGCTTTCCGATAAAGATCAGCTTGTTCTTTGTGCGCAGCAACCCCTCTTCGTTCATGAGGAGTTCTTCCTTGATCTTTTCGCCGGGGCGTAAACCGGTAAACTTGATTTCCACATCCTTGTAGGGCACCTTGCCGTACATGCGAATCAGGTTCTCGGCCAGGCTAACGATCTTGACCGGCTGGCCCATGTCCAGCACAAAGATTTCGCCACCCTTGGCAATGGAGGCCGCTTCCATCACCAGGCTCACCGCCTCGGGAATGGTCATAAAGTAGCGGATTATGTCGGGGTGGGTCACGGTCACGGGGCCGCCCTTTTCGATCTGGCGCTTAAACAGGGGGATCACGCTACCGTTGCTGCCCAGCACGTTTCCAAAACGGGTGGTCACGAACTCGGTCTTGCTGCCGGCCTGCTGGCTCAGGTACTGCACGATCATTTCGCAGCAGCGCTTGCTAGCCCCCATGACGTTGGTGGGGTTCACGGCCTTATCGGTACTGATCATCACGAACTTCTGTACATTGTTGAACAGGGCCAGGCAACCCATGTTAAAGGTACCCATCACGTTGTTCTTGATGGCTTCCATGGGGTTGTGTTCCATAAGGGGCACATGCTTGTGGGCGGCGGCATGGAACACCACGTCGGGCTTGTAGGTCTTGAAGATTTCGTTCATGCGGAAGTAGTCTCGCACACTGGCAATCAGGGTCACCAGGTTCAGTTCCTTGCCATATTCCATGACCAGTTCCTGCTGGATATCGTAGGCATTGTTTTCGTAAATGTCTATGATAATCACCTGCTTGGGATTGTACTTGGCAATCTGGCGTACCAGTTCGCTACCGATACTGCCACCGCCGCCACTAACCATGCAGACCTTGCCTTCGATAAAGTTGCGCACATCCTTGTTGTTGAACTTGATTGGTTCACGGCCCAGCAGGTCTTCTACCTTGATGTCGCGGATCTGGCCCACGTAATTGCCGGATTCCACAATATTGCCCAGGAAGGGGACCACCTTTACAGGCAGGTTGGTGTCGTTACAGATTTCCAAAATTTTCTGGCGGTCGGGGGCCGGGCAGCTGGGAATGCAGAAAAGGATTTCTTCGATGCGTTCGAGCCTTGCGATTTTTGGGATTTCGCTGGTACCGCCGGCAACAAGAACCCCTTCAAAGGTCTTACCGATCTTATCACGGTCATCATCAATCAGGCAAACAGGATTGATCTTGCTGGCCGCATTGTCAGATGACATATCTTCCGAGGCCACCTTGAATTCACGGAGCAAAGCCAAAGAGGCGCTGCCGGCACCAATGATCATGGTGCGCTTGCGGTGGGCTTCGTCTATGCCGGTCTTAAGGAGCACCATAAAGGCATCCTTGAACAGGTAGCGGAAAGCGCAAATGCCAAAGGTCGCCACGATAAAGTGGAGGATCTGAAACTCAATGAATACTTTTTCGGTAGTCAGGTACAGCAAGAAGTATCCCAGGAACATGCCCAAAAGGCAGCCATAGATACAGCTCAGGTAATCCTTCTTGCTAAAATAGCGCCACAGCTTATTGTAGGCCCCCATAAAAATCAGGGAACCAAAGCAGGTCAATACAGTCAATGCAAAAATGACAATGAGGTCGGGGCGTCCGATACGTTCTGCAAACAAAGGGAGAGGAACATTCGCTACTAGCCCTGCAAAAACAACGATGCATGCATCCGCTACAGCCAACAAACGCTTTCGCAACCTGAAGTTGGCAAACAGTAGACGAATTTTATTTAGCATAAGCCACTCCCTTTTTATATACCCATGCTCCAGGATTCGTAAAATATAGAAACTACCACATGAGTGTGGTGCGCACATTTACTGCAGGGTCGCTTCCAAAGGTGTATTCCCCCATGAATCCAACATACACGCCCCTAAAATCAAGGGCGACGGTACCATTGTAGTGCATTTTTGCACCATGTATAAAGTGCTTTTCTGCCCATTTGTAGGGGTCATCAATGCTGCTGCCGTAATCATCACCCTTCCAGAGCCACTGACTACGGTAACTCATAAATATACTGCGAGTCGTCGCAGACTTATCTAAGGTCATTCTACCATATATGGCCCAGTCGATACTCAAGCTATTCGGTCCATTGGGATTTCCTAGAGGCATTCCCAGGTGAGCCATCTGGGCCATAGCTGTATCATAATGACCATAGGTGTATGGTTCTACACGGGCAATTTCTGCGATAGTTCCGGCTTCAATCTTTTTTTCCTTAAGATAAAAGTCATGGGACACTTGCATACCCGCCATGGCAGCCCAACGGTTATTGCTGTACTTGTTTTCGTATACGGCCATGGGAGACTCCAGGTCATCCAAGAAGAATTCACCATAGATTCGAGCCGTATTGAATAGACGATAATTCAAATCCATAGATAGAGCGCCGTTATTCACTCGTTCGGTGTAATTCCCCTTTTCGATAAACAGGGGTACCACGGGAACAAAGAGCCAAGGTTTATTTTCGTTGTACAGGATTTGCAATTCGCTTATGCCAACCACCAAGTCGTTTTTGAACAAGTTAAGTTCGTAACGGTGTGCATACAGATTACGATCATTCAGGTTATCCTTGCTGTAACTCCAGCTGTTGACACGGAGGTCTGCGTAGGCGCTTAGTACATGGAGGGGACCAAACTTAAAATCCAGGGAAATCATGTTATAAGGGAGCGCAAACTGGTTTAAAGACAAATTATTGTAATAACCGGGCCCCCAGTGCATTACATCTCGGGCAAGTTCCAGCCTGGCAAAAGCATAGTTCAAACCAAGGTGGGCGCGATAACGGGAATAGCTAACGTAATCGGCTCCGCCGTCATTGCTATTTTCACTTTGAACATCAAAGACTTCCCCATCATAACTCTTGGGTTTACGTTTGGCGCCCTTATTGACTCCTGCACTGTGCGCTTCAGAATACATACGGGCATCAAGGTCAAAATCCAGGGAATCGGCAAAGCCTCGAATGTAAAGACCAGCATCAACACCAGGCCAAATAGTATCGTCTAGGGCTTCGCCTCCGCGAAAGTCAATTCCAAGTATAGGAGAAACGGCAACTGCATAAACGTGGGGACCGCCAACGAACACATCGCCGATAGTATCCGCAATGCTTGCCATGGCGCGGGCTTCCGTTTCATTGAAGTGTGTGCGGAAGGTGGTATCGCGGGCAGGGTATGCAAAGAACTGTCTACCCTCCCCTATGGTATGCCTATGGTATTCCAACAACATGGGCATATAATCCAGCCCACGAAGGTTACGGTTATGTTCGGTTCCGTGTACAGGAGATGCAGCAAAAGCGGTATTTGCCAACAAACCAAGCAAGGCAAAGGCTACAGCAACCGCACCCAAGAAAGCAAAAACGCCACGAGTCTCGGAATCATCCTTACTTTTTCTTGGAGTAATACCCATAGTATCCATAACCATAACCGTATCCATAACGGCCGGTTTCACGTTCGCAGTGGTTCATCACAAAGGCCTTTGGCTTTTCTCCAAAGCGATTCATCTTGGTCATCGCCTCGGAAATTTCATCCATGCTATGCTTTCCATAATGCAGAACAAACAGGCTGAAATCGGCAGCAGGGTAAATCAATTCGGCATCGGTCACCATGCTCATGGGTGGGGTATCCACAATAATTACATCGAATTGTTTGCGGGCCTCATCAAGCATGCTCCTAAAGTTTTCACCACGCAATAGTTCACTGGGCGACAGCTTCGTGTGTCCAGCAGAAATAACAAACAAGTTTTCAATATCAGAGGTTGCAACTGCAACTCCAAATTCACACAAACCTCCCAGCACTTCAGCCAGACCCATTTTACTACTGCTACGATGCACGCCTCGACGCATATCCGCATCAATCAGCAAAGTGCGCTTGCCAGACGTAGCGTGTAGTGCAGCCAAGTTAGAAGAAACAAAACTCTTACCTACACCAGGAATAAGACCAGACACCATGATTACAGGATGGGTCTGAGACGGAACCGTAAAATCCACAGAGGTAAGCAAACTGCGGAAGGCTTCGCTTGCCGGATCTTCAGGTTGAGAAACAACCAAGGGAACCAAATTGCGACGACGTGCCTTCATGACCTTACCATGACGTTCAGGAATCTTTGCGAAAACACTGATACTCGTAGCCTTTTCCACCTCAGTTGTACTACGGACGCCGTTGTGGAGCATACGCATAAGGAACACCAGCAACACCGCAACCATGAAGGATGCGGCAACGCAGCAGATAAGGATGTTCAACTTCTTGGGTTTGCTGGGGCGATCTTCCACCATGGCATAGTCCACCACGCGTACGTTACCCACTTCGCCGGCACGAACCACGCGAAGTTGCTGGATGTTGTTGAGCATGGTATTATAAATAGCATTGTTCACCTGCACATCTTCCTGCAGGCGCATCACTTCTTGCTGAGTCAAGGGCATCTTAGCTGCGCTAGCCTTCAACTTAGAAAGTTCGCCCTTCAACTTGTCCTGCTGCTTAGCAATGGTACGCACTGCCGGGTGTTCATCTTTGAACAAGCGAGTAGCTTCCTGATATTCCTGCTGCAGCTTCAGCAACTGCTTCTGCAAGTCCACTTCTTTCTGCAAATGAACCTGAGTTTCACCAGTCATGTCCACAGAACCAATCTTATGGCGGTAATCGGCCAGGATCTTTTCGGCGGTGTCCAACTTGGCCTTAACACCGGGTAACTGTTTTTCTAGGAATTCCAAAGTCTTTTCGGCTTCGGCACTACGCTTTTCTACATTGTGGCGCACATAGGTATTTGCAATGGCATTCAGGATTGTTGCGGAACGATCAGCATAGCGATGTTTAAGGGAAACGGCCAGAATACCGGTCTGCTTCCCCTTTTCGCTAACAGATAACTTTCGGGCTAGGCTACGAATGGCGGCCAGTGGCTTAAGTTGCTGTAGTACAAATTCCTGACCGACGGCTGCGCGAATCAGGCGCACACGCATCACCAACGTATCACCGGCATAGGGAGCGCGAACAGTTTCGCCGACTTCAGCTTCTACAAGTTTTGCCCCTTCGGGAGTAATGACGGCATAGGAATTAGCGCCCGTCACCGTGGCAGTCCAGCGGTCACGGCGGGCAATTTCTGGAATATCCAGTTCGTCGATGTCCATGCGACCTTCGCGATGGAGCAGGCGATCCATCTTGCCTACCGGAATGGCATTAAAGCGCAGATGCTCCTCTTCAACCACATAGGCAAGCACGCTACGGCTCTTAACCAGTTCGATTTCGGCGTCGGCGGGGCTAGTCATATCCAACAGGGCACCCATTTCGCCCATGGCTCGGGTAGCCTTGTTTCCGCGAATATCAATCTGCAGCATGGCGTCGCTTGTAAATTCGGGACGAATCCAGTTCATGACCAGACAGCCAATCAGTGCGCCAACAACCATAAAGGTTGCAATAAAAAACTTCTTAGACCAGAGAATACCAATGGCTTCTATCAATGTGATGGTATCCCCAGCCCTCTGGGGAAGCAGACCTGCCAAATTGATAGTCGCTTTCTGTTCGTTCGTTTCCATACAATACTCCTAGTGGTGCCAAATATAACATTTATGTAATATTTTGGAGAGGTGATACTAGTCACTAGCCAGTGATATACACAATTTGTATTTTAGAAAACAACCAAAAAACACTGCCCCCACCCCATCCTAACCCCACGGGGGCAAAATATGGAGATGTAACATGAAACTGTTTTCTCGTGCAATTGCAGAAGCAATCGGTACTTTCTGGCTGGTCTTGGGCGGCTGCGGCTCCGCAGTCCTCGCTTGCGGCGTCCCCACAACCGGCATCGGTTACGTTGGCGTTTCTCTCGCCTTCGGTCTTACCGTTCTGACCATGGCCTATGCCATTGGCCATATTTCCGGTTGCCACCTGAACCCTGCAGTTACCCTGGGCCTTGTCATGGGCGGCCGTTTCTCTGCCAAGGAAGCTCCGGCTTACATCGTCGCACAGATTTTGGGCGGTATCGTCGCAGCAGGTATCCTTCTGCTGGTGGCATGCCCCAACCTGACTAACGCAGGCATCGGTGCCTTCGCCACTAACGGCTGGTCCGATTCCCTGGTAAACGGCGTGAACGCCTTCGGTGGCAAGGCCACTGGCATGGGCACCGCATTTATCGTCGAAATGGTCCTCACAGGCATCTTCCTGTTCGTGATCATGGGCGCAACCGATAGCCGCGCTCCCGCAGGCTTCGCCCCCATCGCCATCGGCCTCTGCCTCACCCTGATCCACCTGATTTCTATCCCCGTAACCAACACCTCCGTGAACCCGGCCCGTTCCACTGCAATGGCCGTATTTGTTGGCGGTGCAGCTATAAAGCAGCTGTGGCTCTTCTGGGTAGCCCCCATTCTCGGCGGCTGCATCGGCGGTTTCGCCTACAAGATGCTGGGCAAGTCCAAGTAATCGTCAAACGTACTAGCCCGCTCTAAAGGCAAAATAACGGAACTTTTAGTTTCTAGATGGCGTGACTTCGGTCATGCCATCCTTTTTTTTATGCCCAAAGAATGTAAAGAAAACCTTATAATTGTACTTATATGGGAATCTTTAGTTAATTTGAGGCTTGGTAGTGTGTGGTTTTGGATTGATTTAGTTTCACTTTGAGGTGTTTTGTGAATAAGAAAATCGTCCGTATGTCTGTAATGGCACGTTATGCCCTGGCAGGATCTTTAATTTTGGGTACAGCTCTTGGAACAACAGCCTGTTCCGACGACAGTTCAACCGGCGCTGATGATAGCACCACCGGAGAGCTGATCAATTCCAGCGAATCTAGCGAACCTATTTACGACGAAAACGGCAATATCATTTCTAGCGCAAGCGGAGATGTTCCCCCTGTCGACCCCAACAATCCTGCCCCCCTCAGCAGCGCCGGTGTCGTGGACCCGAACAATCCCTCCCCCAATTCCAACGGTTCCACGGAACCCACCCCGGTGGACCCCAATAATCCTGTACCTACCAGCAGCGCAGGCGTCATTACGGAACCTTCTTCCAGCGCCCTCAAGGAATATGACGACAACCACGCTCCCAAGGAGAGCTTCTTGCCGCCGGCAGGTTTCTATACCAGTTTGACCATCGATCCGCCTACCCCCCAAAAGGGAGGCCAGATCAAGTGTACCTTCGATGGCTCCTTCCCCACCCAGAATTCCGAAAGCATTACAGCAGCCAAGCCGATTACCGAAAACACCGTGATCCGCTGCTCTGAATTTGTAAATGGGCAAGCCGCAGATACAACAACGCAAACATATTTTATTAACGAAAGTGTGACCATGCCTGTGGTCGCCCTGACGGTGAATCACCACGACATGTTCGACTCCACCGATGGCCTTTATGCTACAGGCCCCCTGACCAACAACCAGGGCGGCGGCATGTGGGATATAGGCGGTTTCGGTGCCACCGACAACAACAATCCCAAGTGCAGCGAACCCTGTAAGCAGGCCAACTTCTGGAAGGATACAGAACTCCCTGTCCATGTAGAATTCTTCGAAAACGGAAGTTCCACCAAGACCAAGAACTGGGAATTTGATGCCGGCATCTCTATTATCGGAAACTACAGCCGCTATAAGCCCAAGAAGAGCGTCGCCATCAAGATGGATAATGACAACTATGGCGACAAGACCTTAAAGTATTCCCTGTTCAAGACCCGCCCCGAAGCCAAGAAGTTCAAGGCATTCAACCTCCGCAACAACGGTAACCGCTTCTGGACAGACTACTTTGGCGACCCCATGCTGGTAAGCCTCATGGAAGGTACCGAAGTGGACTACCAGCGTAGCCGCCAGGTGGTGGTATTCTACAACGGCGAATACTTCGGCATCCACGACATGCGCGAACGCCTGAACCGCAGTTTTGCCGAAACCAACTACGGTGTCGACAGCAAGAGCATCAACGTTGTCAAGAACTGCAGCAACGGCGACGAAGGCTATCAGAATGGTTGGTGCCCCAGCGGTACCAACGGAGCCTCGGCTAATGAATTCGCACAGCTGGTAAATACGATTACCAGTGGCAACTTCGAAGGCGAAAACAACCAGCAGTACGAAGAAGTCAAGAAGAAACTGAACATAAGCAGTTTCGCCCAGTATATGATTGCCGAAATGTATATCCACAACGGCGACTGGCCCAACAACAACATCCGTTTCTGGGGTAGCCCCGCCAATGGCCAGCCCTTCAAGGCCATGATCTTCGACGTGGACCATGGTTACGGCTTTAGCCCGGGTATTACCGGCTTCGATACCGAAAGCCAAAATATGTTCCAGTGGGTTCTGGGTAGCGCAACCATGGATAACAACAATGGAGGCAACCAGGGTGGCAACCAGGGCGGCATAGGTGGTATCGGCGGCTTCGGCGGCGGTATGGGCGGCTGGGGCATGGGCTCCACCACCACACTGGGCAACATGCTAAAGAAACTCCTGGCCAACCCCGATTTCAAGCGTCTGTTCATTAACCAGTCCTGCATCTTGCTGAACAGCTACCTGACTTACGAAAAGGTCCAGGCCGCCGTACAGAATATGCTGGCCACCATTCCCAGTAGCGAACAGTCCCGCGACGAACAGCGCTGGCCCCGTAACCAGAGCAGCTTTACCTGGGCCCCCTCCGGCAGCGATTTGCTGCGATTCGCACAGAACCGCACCGAAACCACCCGCCAGGAACTGGCCAACTACTTCGGCCTTTCCGGTGAAGTTTCTGTAACCCTGTCTGCAAGCGGTAACGGCAAGATCTATGTCGATGAAATGGCCCTCCCCAGCACCACTTACCAGGGCAAATTCCTGGCAGGAAACCCGCTGAAGCTTACCGCCGTGGCCGTATCGGGAGGCGTATTCACGGGATGGTCTGACGGATCTACTGAGAATCCTCGCCTGGTTGAACCTAGCGCAGGTATGACTTTGACGGCTCAATTCAAATAAGATTTCTCTATCGGTTTAGAAGATTTCAGAAAAACGTGGTGCTTCGGCATCACGTTTTTTGCGATTTAAAGCACAGTTTAACACAAAAAAGGTTAACGTCCCTACCTTTTTAGTTAAAAAAAAATATCTTAATCAAGTGTGAATGGAGAATTTTATGATTAAGCATTTAATTTTTCCCTTTTTAGTTTTTTTGACGGCTTTGTGCTTTACGAACTGTAGTACAATTGAAATTAGTGCTGCTGACAAAAATATCGAAGATGCAAATGGTATTCACCACGATACCGTGTATACTACTGACTCCCTGAGACAATTCTACATCCTCAACGATTCCATCGACAATGTCGACACGGTAAAGTTGGATTCAATTAGGGCAGTCATTGTCACTCACAACGATACCATCTATCTAGATAGCATAACTTACCTGGTAGATTCCTCTGCCGCCAAGGAATTTGAAAAACTGGTAAGCCTGGATTCCTGCGCAAAGGAATGGGAAAACTTTAGGGTAAACATCCCCAAGGGAAAGACATACATTTGTAAAGATGGTTCCTGGTCTGTCTATGTAGACTACACCTTGAATAATGCGGCAGTTACAGGCATGGCCCAGAAGGGGCCTCTCGCCTACCAGTCTAACGTAACCATTACCGAATTAACCCTGGATTCCCTTAAAAAGACGAGTAATAGTTTCAGCGACAAGATTTCTGGTAATATGGGGGAATTCGTGATTCCCAAGGTCACCCTGCAAAATCCCATTGTAGAAGTAGAAGCCGAAGGAACATTCCTTAACGAAGTTACCGGAAAGTGGAGTTTACAGAAGGTGACGCTCCAGGCAATTTCCAAGTTGAGCCACAAGGATTCAACCATCAGCCGCGACAGTGTCAACGTGAATCTGCTGACCCACCTGGAGTACCCCCGCGTAAAAAGACTGTATATGAAGGGCTACAGCGTTGATGCCGCCAAGAAGCAAGCTCAGCAGGAAATCATGAATGCACTAGGACTGGGAACTACCGTAGAACACGCCGAAGACCTGAACTTGTATGGCGAGAAAGAAGGTGATGGCCTGCTGATGGCGGTTTCGTTACTGTTCCTGAGAGATCTTGACGATTCAACCGCTTTGGCAAACATTGAATCCTTCCGCAATGACCTGGCGATCAATGGTGTCTGGAACGATTCTGCATTGAAGAAGGATATGGCCGACTGGGCCTACAGATTTTACGTTGACGTTAAATCCGTCAATATATCCGTAAACCTAAGCAGTTGGAATATTGCGGGAATCTCTTCATATACAAATTATCTGAATCAGTTCTGGTCAAATAAGTATGGCCTGGGCCAATGCAACTCCTACAGAAAAAACATCATTCTTCACAACAAGTCTGTAGCGGCAAGTTCCACTGAACAGTACTATATCTGCAATGGCACCAACTGGCGCGAGGCAACCACCATTGAAAAAGACACTTATAAATGGAATTCCTGCAAAACCGGAGACATCAAGAAAGGTAATGTTACCGATTCAGTCTATGTTTGCGGATTAGGCAACAATTGGACATATGACTACATGCAAACCTTGTTCCAGATTTGTGATGAGTCCTCAATTGGCAAAGTTGTGGAAGACTCCACTGAAACCCTGTATATTTGTACGGAAGAAGGCTTTGTCCAATATGATGTTGATGACGCATACGTACTTGACACTCGTGACGGCCAGATTTATAAGACTGCCAAGATTGGAACTCAAACCTGGATGGCTGAGAATTTGAATTTCGTGCCTACAGCTGAATCAGACCAAAGTTGGTGTTATGAAGGATTGGGTCCTGTTCAATCAACATCTCCTTGCTCCGAAAGAGGTCGATATTACCGCTGGAATGCCGCACTAAATAAGACAAGATCTTCTTGTGGATATGGAGTTAGTTGCACTTATTCAAACCCCATTCAGGGATCATGTCCTGTAGGTTGGCATATTCCCACATTAGAAGAATGGTATACTCTCATTAATTTTGTGATGAATGAATATTCCAATGCCGTTTTTGCATTAAACTCCACAACCACATGGACAAACTCCAGCTACGCCACCGATATTTATGGATTTAGCATTAAAGCATACGGAAGTAATCCATATGGAAATACTTCGTTCAGCAATGTGGGAACCCATGCAGAATTCTGGACTGCAGATCAGATATCCACAAGCAACAGCTATCAAATTTCATTCAAATACAATAACTACACAATAGAATCCTCGGACAAGGATGATGCCAGAAATATCCGCTGTATCAAGGATTAACCTAAAGGCGAGAAAAAGGATAAATTATGTTGAATAGAAAGATTTATACGATTTTCTTTGCATTCAGCCTTTGGGCAGCTTTGTTCATTTACGGATGTGGCGATGACTCAACATCTAGTGCAACTGAACAAAATGGGAATGCATTTATATATGACACCGTGTATGTCAATGATTCCGTATTCAATATTGACACGTTAAAAATTCTTGATACGCTGTATCGTATCGACACGGTTTTTGTGGATTCCATCATTGGTGTCCTGGTGTTGAATCATGACACTATTTATTTAAAGGATTCCGCAGTCATTGCGGATACGGCAAAAATGAAATCCGTCCTGTCGTTCAAGGAACTCAAATACTGCTTTGATGAATGGGAAGGAAACCGAGTATACACCGTCACCAGTGGATACACCTATGTCTGTAAAGATGAACAATGGGTTCTTGACCGCACAGAACCTTATGCCCTGACAAACGGCACCATTACTGGCGTCGCCCAGAAGGGTCCCTTCATGTTCCATAGCGTAATCAATCTCACGGAACTTTACGGCGATTCCCTTTCAAAGACAACCCGTTCCTATACCGACGAAGTTTCTGGCAACAAGGGTGACTTCGTGATACCCGCCGTAACTCTTGAAAACGGCATCGTGTCCATGGAAGCATCCGGCCGATATTACAATGAAGTCACCGGCACATGGACGACAACTTATATGACATTACAGTCCCTTGTAGAAATTTCTGCAGGCGACCAGAAAAAGGTTGGACGTACCAAAGCGAACATCAATATCCTCACCCACCTGGAATATGACCGCGTATTAAAACTTTATCGGATGGGATATTCTTTAGCTGCTGCAAAAAAACAGGCACAGCAGGAAATCATGAACGCATTCGGGTTCCCCACCAAGATTACCAACGCCGAAGATCTTGACCTGTTCAGCACCGCCAACAACAACGGCGTACTGATGACAATCTCGCTGCTGTTCCTCAGGGATCTGAGCGATTCTCTTACCGCAGAAGAAATCAGTCATTTTAGGCAGGACATTGCCGAAGATGGCCTCTGGCAAGATTCTGCGCAGAAAATCGCCATGGCCGACTGGGCCTATAGTTTTGACAAGAACATTGTTCGCGCTTCGGTGTCCAGCTGGAACATTGCGGAAATCGCATATTTCGATAACAGTATGAATGACTTCTGGCAGAACGCCTATGGCATCGGGAAATGCACCTCTACCCGTAACGCCGAAGTCATGAAGAATCAGAATCCCAACAGTTCTAACAAGGACCGTTACTTCATTTGTCGCTATGGTTCCGCCTGGGATTCTGCAACCACCTACGAAAAGGATACCTATGGCTGGAAGAATGATGAAATAGGAGCCGTTAAAAAAGGTAGCGCAACAGATTCATTCTACGTTTATAATGGCACATGGAGCTATGACCCCTTGCAGACCTTGTTCCAGAAATGCGATTCAACTAAGATAGGCATGATTCTGCTGGACACTCTAAGCAATCTTTACAAGATCTGTAGAGAATCCGGTATTGATGATGCTACCGCCTTGGAATACAACACTTACCAATGGGAAGCAGGAACCCCAGGTGAAATCAAGACTGGTTCCGTCAACCCTGATTATTACTACTACTATGTAGCCGACAGCGCATGGCGAGAAGCCAAGACCGTCGAAGTAGACACCTACCAATGGGAAGACGGTGTTGATGGCGATGTGAAAATGGGATCCGTGAATACCACATACTACTATGTCTGGGATAGTGACGAATCCGCGTGGAGAGCGTCGGCATCAACTCAGGAATCCGACTTGGGCGCATGCACCCAGACAATCGAAGGGGTCTTAAAGACCTACGGTTCCACCTATTACACATGCCATAGCAGGACATGGACTTTATCCACTGATCTTGAAATAGATACCTATGGATGGGAAGCTGGTACGGACGGCGAACTGAAAATAGGATCCGTGAATACAAGAAACTGTTACATCTACAGCGTGGATTCCTGGCAAGCTACAGCAACAACCATGTGCGACACTTATGGCTGGGCCGACGGTACCGAAGGCGAATTCAAGGCAGGAAACATAAATACCACCATCATTTATGTTTGGGATAGCGATGAATCTGCATGGCGCGAAGCTAAGGATGAATTCGAAAAAAATTATGGCGCATGCACAACCAATCGTGAAGGCGAAGAAATTCCGGTTAAGGCATGCACGATGTCCTGCACAGAAAAGGAATGGAGTCGCGCAACATTTACAGACTCTAGAGACGGCCAAAAATACACCTATGTCACAATCGGCACCCAGACCTGGATGGCAGAAAACCTGAATTTCGTGCCTACAGTAGAATCAGGACAAAGCTGGTGCTATGCAGGATCCAGTCCAGTCCAATCAACTTCTCCCTGCTCTGAAAGAGGCAGATATTATCGCTGGAATGCAGCACTGAATAAGACAAGATCTTCTTGTGGATACGGAGCCAGTTGTTCTTATTCGACCCCCATTCAGGGATCATGTCCTGCAGGTTGGCACATTCCCACTAGAGCCGAATGGAATACCTTAATTTCATTCGTGCAAACAGAATACTCCAACGCCGTATATGCTCTCAGAGCCACTACCACATGGACAACCTCTGATAATGCCACAAACGATTACGGATTTGATCTTAAGGCTTACGGAAGCAACCCATATAGCAATGGTTCGTTCAGCAATGTTGGATCTCGCGCAGATTACTGGACTGCAGACCAGTATTCCTCGAACAACGGCTATTACATTTATTTCAGTTCAAGCAGTAGCACAACAGAATACGCCGACAAGGATGATGCCAGAAATATCCGCTGCGTAAAGGACTAAACAAATCACAGGCTTAAATAACAACAAAGAATCTATTTACTATATTTCTCTGCGTATATTTTTTAACCCGTCTGTCGAAAAAGGCAGACTTCTAACCAAAGGAAGAAACAATGGCTGACAATCTGTCCGTCCTCGGCAAGGCTCGCAAGGCCTACCAGCCGAAACTCCCCGTCGCTCTCCGTAAGGGCGCCCTCAATGTCGCACTCAACAAGGGTAAGGCAACTGAATCTGTCTCTGATCAGAAGAAGATCAAGGCTCTGTTCCCCAACACCTACGGTGCTCCCTACATTCAGCTGAAGGCTGGCAAGGCTGCTGGCGAAGCTAAGGCTTTGAACGTTGGCGTTGTTCTTTCTGGCGGTCAGGCACCTGGTGGCCACAACGTTATCGCAGGTCTCTTCGACGGTATCAAGTCCATCAACAAGTCCTCCAAGCTTCTCGGCTTCCTCGGCGGTCCGTCTGGCCTCGAAAACGGCAAGTTCATCGTGATCAACGAAAAGATCATGGACTCCTACCGCAACACTGGTGGATTCGACATCATCCAGTCCGGCCGTACCAAGCTGGAAACTGAAGAACAGTTCAAGAAGTGCATGGCTGTTGCCAAGGCTCAGAAGCTGGACGCCATCGTCATCATCGGCGGTGACGACTCCAACACCAACGCTGCTGTTCTCGGTGAATACTTCCAGGCTAACGGCGCTTCCTGCGTTGTTTGCGGCTGCCCCAAGACTATCGACGGCGACCTCAAGAACGAATACATCGAAACCTCCTTCGGTTTCGACACCGCTGTGAAGACCTACTCTGAACTCATCGGCAACATCATGCGCGATGCTAACTCCGCTCAGAAGTACTGGCACTTCATCAAGCTCATGGGCCGCTCCGCTTCTCACATTGCTCTCGAAGCTGCTCTCCAGACCCACCCGAACGTCTGCTTGATTTCCGAAGAAGTCAAGGCTAAGAAGATGAAGCTGAAGCAGGTCATCAAGTATGTTGCAGACATCGTTGCTGCACGTGCTGCTGACGGCAAGAACTTCGGTGTTGCCCTCATTCCGGAAGGCCTCCTGGAATTCATCCCCGATGTTGGCGTTCTGATTTCTGAACTTTCCGAAGCCCTCGCTCACCACGAAAAGGAAGTTGAAGGCCTCGACACCGCTGCTAAGGTTGAAAAGCTCTGCCAGTGGGTTTCCAAGGCTTCTGCTGAAGTCCTCGTTTCTCTGCCTTCCTTCGTTCAGGCTCAGCTCATGCTGGACCGCGACTCTCATGGCAACGTTCAGGTTTCCCTCATCGAAACCGAAAAGCTCATCATCGACATGGTGAAGAGCGAACTCAAGAGCCGCAAGAACTTCAAGGGCAAGTTCTCCGCTCTCAACCACTTCTTCGGTTACGAAGGCCGTTGCGCAGCTCCGTCCAACTTCGACGCTGACTACTGCTACAGCCTGGGCTACACCGCTTCCGTTCTCGCTTTCAACAAGATGAACGGCTACATGAGCTCTGTTCGCGACCTGACCAAGGGTATCGAAAAGTGGACCGCTGGTGGCATTCCTATCACCATGATGATGAACATGGAACGCCGTCACGGTGCAGACAAGCCGGTTATCCAGAAGGCTCTCGTCGTTCTCGACGGTGCTCCGTTCAAGTTCTTTGCTGCTAACCGCGAAGAATGGGCCAAGACTGAATCCTACACCTATCCGGGTCCGATCCAGTACTGGGGTCCCAGCGAAGTTTGCGACGTTACCAACTTCACCATCAAGCTGGAACGCGGCGCCATGAAGGTTGCTGCTGCTAAGAAGGCTCCGGCCAAGAAGAAGTAATAGTCCGACTTTAATGGATTAAAGGAATCCTCACGCAATAGCGTGAGGGTTCTTTTTTTTGTTTCAACGGATTATTCAAAGCCCATTTGGAGTAGAAAGATACAAGTCCTTGATTGTAGCTTTGGCTACAAAAAAGGGAAAAACATGAACAAGCACAAACTTAATTTGCGTGCAATTAATGAAAGGTATGCGACATTCGCCAACTTTCTCTTGGGCCACCGTTTAATGTTCATCATTGCGACCTTGTTACTCGTCGCTTTAGCATTAGTCGGCACTAAAAAAATCTATTACGAAACATCCTGGGATAGCTACTTCGTAGAAAATGACCCGATGCTTCAGCAGACCGACAAGTTCAAAGAACTTTTCGGCAACGACTACTTTGTAACGGTCCTTACCGAAACAGACAACATCTACACCCCCGAAAACCTCAAGCTACTGCGCGAGCTGAGCGAAGAACTTCGCGACAGCATTTCGTACTCCGACGGTAAAGTTACCTCGCTCACCAACGTGGAATACATGCTCGGCACCGACGAGGGAATGGAAATCACCCAGATTGTGCCCGAAGAGATTCCGCAGAACGAAGAAGGCATGAACCAGATCAAGGAACGCGTGAAGGCTAAATCCGAGCTTTCAAAGAAGCTAGTGACCGAAGACGGAAAACAGACCTGGATTTTATTAAAGCTCCGCCCCTTCCCCGACGATTCTGTATGGAAGGCCGAGGGCAAGATTGCTCCAGATATGCAGACCGGCGAAGAAACCGACCACATTATCGAAAAAGAAAAGTACGCACCGCTACACCCCTATGCAGGCGGCATGCCCTACATGAGCAAGCAGAAAATTAACTTTACCAACAAGGAAATGGGGCGCATCATGGGCATTACCCTCCTGTGCGCCATTTTCGTGATGGTTGTCGTAACCCGCTCACTCCGCGGAGTTGTAGCACCAATCCTTACCACATTTGTAGGCATTCTCCTTACATTTGGTCTTGCAGGCTTTACCGGCATGTACATGGATACGACAACTTCCATGATTCCGCCAATTCTTTCGTTTGCAGTCTCCATCGCCTACAACATCCACCTCTATTCCTTCTTTAGAAAGGAAATGCTGTTGCACGGCAAGAGGCGTACGGCTATCCTTAACGCAGTCAAGGAAACCGGATGGTCCATTACATTTTCTGGCCTTACGACCATTGTCGCCCTGTTTTCGTTCCTTGCCGTTATGCTAAAGCCCATTCGCGCAGTCGGAAGCCTTTCGGCATTGTGCGTTCTGTTTATCCTCGCCGTAGCGCTGGTAATCTCCCCAATCATGTTGAGTTTTGGCAAGGACAAAAAGCCAAGCCCGAAAGTTCTTGAAAAGGGAGATACCGGCCTCGGTTTGAAAATGGAGGCCCTAGGCAAGTTTGTTGATGCTCACTCCAAGGCAATCCTTGCCGTATTTGCAGCTTTGGCACTGGTTTCAGTTGTGGGCATGTTCCGAGTAGAACCTACCTTTGACGTGGAACGCACCATGGGCCGCAAGGTCACCTATGTCGATAGAATCCTCCACATGGCAGAAACAAAGCTCGGTGCCATATATTCCTACGAAATTGCCATAGAATTTCCCAACAACGACGACGCAAAATCTGTCGAAAATCTGAGCAAGCTCGACTCGCTCACTTCCATTGTCAAGGAGTTCAAGCTCACCAAGCGCGTAACCTCCATTCTCGACATCATCAAGGATTTGAACCGCACCCTTAACGAAAATAAGCAGGAACAATACACACTCCCCGCAACCGAAGAGGAAGTGGCTCAGATGCTTTTGCTCTACGAAAATGCGGGCGGAAGCGAATCCAACTACTGGATCGATTACGATTACAAAAACCTGCGCATGATGGTCGAAATCAACACCTATAACAGTAACGAGCTGGAATACGAACTAAAGGACATTACCGAAAAGGCATCCAATCTCTTTAGCAACGCAAAGGTCAGCGCCGTGGGTAACGTTTCCCAGTTTACGACCATGCAGCAGTACCTGGTACGTGGCCAGCTGATTTCCTTTGGCATTTCTGTACTCATAGTCGCCGTACTTTTAATGATTGTATTTGGCAGCGTGCGTACGGGTCTTATCGGCATGATTCCAAACATATCCCCGGCAATATTTGTTGGAGGCTATCTCGGATGGCGAGGAGTCCCGTTGGACATGATGACGGCTACCGTCATCCCCATGATCATTGGCCTTGCAGTAGACGATACAATCCACTTCATTAACCATGGAAAGCTTGAATTCGAACGCACCGGGAAATACACGGAATCCATTTCGAGAGTGTTCAAGACAACGGGTCCGGCCCTTGTTATGACAACCGTTATCATGTGTGTAACCTTTGCAAGTTTTAACACCTCGTGCTGCACAATGTTTTTCAACTTTGGATTCACGATTGTCGTAGGTCTCGCATCCGCCCTGGCAGCCGACTTGTTTGTAACACCTATTCTCATCAAGAAGTTTAAAATCTACGGTAAGGAAGAATAACCATGAAATTCAATTTTGTAGACAAGGCTATCGTTTTTATTTCCGTTCTCCTGACAGGTTTCTGCGCTGTTGCAGCAGAAAGCCTTGACGGCCGCACCATTGCCCAGATGGTAAAGAATCGCCCTGATGGCGACACCCGTACTTCGGATATGGAAATGACTCTCATTAACAAGGGTGGAAGTACTCGAGTGAGAAAAATTTCGAGCATGGCCATGGACGTTGGCAAGGATACGAAGCAAATTATGTTCTTCCTGTACCCCAATGACGTCAAGGGCACCGGGTTCCTGACCATTAACTACGACGATATGAACAAGGATAAGGACAAGTGGCTCTACATGCCTTCGCTCAAGAAGACTCGCCGCATTAGCGGCAAAAGCTCGAAGACGGACTATTTTATGGGCTCCGACTTTACCTTCGACGATATCGGCAAGCGTAACGTAGACGAAGATATCCATACACTCCTCCGCGAGGAATCCAAGAATGGGCATGACTACTGGGTGCTTGAATCAAAACCCAAGAAAAACGACGAAATCTACACCAAGAAAATCTCCTGGATCCGCAAGGACTGCCTCATTCCGGAGCGTGTGGAATACTATGACAAGCTTTCCACCTTGCAGCGAGTCCTCGTAAACGACAATATCGAAAATATTGGAGGTTTCTGGACCAGTACATCCATGAATATGGAAAATGTGCAGACCAAGCACAGCACCCATATTACCTTCAGTAACCAAAAATACGATGTCGAGATAGACCCAAAGATCTTTACGGTCAACCGTCTCGAAAAGGGAAAATAAAACTCGTCTATGGGGTTCTGGATTATGAAAAAGTTTTTATTGAGCATTCCCCTAGCAGCCTCAATCTGCTTTGCGCAAGAAGAGTCTAGCCTGCAATTCAACGGATTCGTTGATTCGTACCATGCCCTACAGACCGATTACCCCCACGAAATACTATCCTCACGAACGCGTATGCGTGGCGAGCTTCGTATGGATTACGAGAACGCCTCGTTATACGCAAGTTTTAACGCCATTTACAATGGCGTAGTCAAAAATAGCTCTGGCATAAATCTCCATGAGGCCTATCTGGATTATGCGAATGGTACAATAGATGTGAAAGTCGGGCGCCAGATTGTCGCATGGGGCGTAGCCGACGGCTTGCGCGTGACGGACCTGATTTCGCCTCTGGACTATACGGAGTTCCTGACGAAAGACTATGACGACACACGCATTTCAATCAATGCGGTTGACTTTAAGTATACTGGCGAAAATGCCATGGCGGAATTTATTTTTGTTCCGGTTCCAGAATACTTTCAGTTCCCCGAAACAACCGATAATCCGTGGTATTTCAAGACGCTACCCGAAAATGCGGAACTAGAGCTAAATAACTATCCCGAAAAACGCATTAAGTACAGCGAATACGGAACCAGGCTTCGCTTTTTCCTTGAAAGCCTAGATATTTCCATTATGGCGTTGCACACTTACAACAAGTTACCCGTAATGGTATCCAGTTACGACTTTAACACAGGGGCTATTCTTGTAAAAGGCGTATACGACCCGATGACCGTCTTTGGCGGCGATATTTCGATGCCCATAGGTGAATTCGTGTTCCGAGGTGAAATTGCGGAATATTTCCACGAGCCACTCGCTCTTGCAAGCGGAACAGCATATTGCCACAAGAATACCTTTAATGCCCTCGCAGGAATCGACTGGTATGCCGGAAATAACTGGACTTTCATGGTGCAGTACCTGCATAAGTACCTGGCCGATTACGAAAAACGATTAAGCTCCGAAAAGAATACCTCCCAGGGGACCTTCCGCATATCGAAGGATTTGTTGAACAATACGCTCAAGCTTTCGCTTTACGGCATGATCGACTTTGACAACAAAAGCTACTATGGCCGCCTATCGGCAGATTACCAGCTCAACGACCAGATTACCCTATCGCTTGGCTATGATTTATTTGGCGGAGACAAGGGGCAGCTAGCCTCCTATGAAGAAAACAGTGGCGTATGGGCCAAGGCAAAATACTTTTTCTGATTGGATTATATAGGGTCCTTTTGGAGTAGCTAAGGGACACCACTAGAATTTATCTTGCGCGCCATGGAAAATTCCGTCGCAAACACAAACATTTCGCTGATTTTAATTGACGAAAATCAGAACGGTACCGTAGCAAAAATCGAAGGCGATTCACGCTTTTTGTCGAGAGTCGTTTCTATAGGCATCGTAAAGGGTTCCGAAATCAAGGTTTTAAAGAACGACGGCAAGTCTCCCCTCCTCATATTTGTGAGAGACACTGTCATAGCACTCAACCGCAAGGAAAGTGCGCAAATATGGATTGAAGCATGAACAAGAAGTCTTTCAAAATAGCCCTGCTTGGGCAGCCGAACTCAGGAAAATCTACCTTGTTCAACGCGCTTACCGGTTTTCACCAGCATGTGGGCAACTGGCCCGGCAAAACGGTAGAAAAATGCGAAGGCCTCTTTATACATGATGACGCATCTTACGTGGTTGCGGACCTTCCCGGCAGCTACGGCCTTACCGCAAACTCCGAAGAAGAAGTCGTTACCAGGGAATATATCGAAAATGAAAAATTGGACCTAATCATAATCCTTGCAGATGCCTCCCAGCTGGAACGTAGCCTATACATGTTTTCGGACTACGTGGGCATTAGGATTCCGGTGCTTTTGGTGATCAATATGATTGATGTCGCCTACGAGCTTGGAATTTACATAAAGATCGAAGATATTCAGAAAAAGCTGAACGTTCCTGTAATTGGCTTTAATGCTTCTGATTCTTCAGGCTACGACTACTTCTATTCAACGCTTGAAAAGGCACTCGAAAATCCGCGGGTACTTTCAGCAGATTCGCTCAAGAGTGCCTACGAAGAGTGTAATAACCAGGTGGCAATCAAAATTTCTGAAATACTTGCCAAGTACGATTTCAATCGGTACAATTCCCTATGGATCGCTACAAAGTTTATCGAAAATGACCAGCTCGTCATGGCCGAAGTAAGCAAGATTGCCTCATCCGAAGACCTTGAAAAGGCCGAAGAACTGAAGGGTGGAAACGATAGCAACGCTAGACTCATGATCGGCGAGTCCAAGTACTTCTGGATTTCCAATCTTATACGCGGTTGCATGTCTAAGCGAAACGACAATATTACACTCCGTAAATTTGACAAGGTTGCTACACATCGCATAAAAGGCAAAATACTCGCCATAGCCATTATGCTTGTGGTGCTAATTCTCTGTATGGCGCTTGCCATGCCGGGCATTACCCTTGGCTTTGGCCTGCAAGGGTTTCTGAGCCCCATCGTAAGCGACTCACTCTCTTATATTGGTGTTGGAAATATCTTCATTTCGTTCATAAACAAGGTGATTATTGGCGGAGTGGGACTCACTATCTGCATGACAAGCTTTGTTTTTGCCATCGTATTCGTTTTCGGACTCCTAGAAGATGTGGGTTACATGGCCAGACTTTCGTACATCTTTGATTCTACCATGAGCCGCCTTGGCCTCCACGGCAAAGCAGTAATGCCACTATTTTCAGGCCTTGCCTGCTCGGCAGGGGCAGTTTGCGGCACTCGCGTCATTGACACTCAGGGACAGCGACTATTTACTATGATGCTTCTGTGGGGTATACCCTGTGGAGCAAAGCTTTCCGTTGTTCTTTTCATGGCAACAACCTTCTTTGGCTCCGTAGCCCCATTAATTGTACTTATCTTCTTTGCACTTATTCTAGGGTCTTTCTACCTGTCATCAAAGACGCTCGGAAAAAAGCTCCTGCCGGAAAACGAAAGAGTCGGCATTATCATGGAACTCCCCCCCTACCACAAGCCGCACTGGAAGGCTCTCTGCAAATCCGTTATTCGCAACGTGTGGAACGTATTCTGCAAGGCGGTCAAGATCATCGTCATGATTTCGGCACTATTCTGGATCCTCTCCTACTCCGCCGACGAAAACGTAACGCATACAATCCTTTACAAGATTGGAAACTTTATAGAGCCCGTCACGTCGCTTTTTGGCATGCGCTGGCAGCTGTTTATTTCGTACCTCGGAGGCGTATTCAGCAAAGAAGCCTCCCTCGGCATCATGAATACGCTCTTTGTCGGGGCTGGTGAATCATTCTCATTACTCACGAGGACTGGTGTGAGCGAAAATTTGGGAGAAGCTCTCAGGGCATCCGTCACAAAGCCCGAGGCATTAAGCTTCCTGTTCGCTTCCATGTTCAATATTCCCTGCGTTATTGCCATAGGGACCACCTACCGCGAAATGCATTCCGCAAGGTGGGTTGTGGCAATTATCGGATACTACTTCGCAATATCACTCGTTCTAGCCTTTATTGCATACCACATCGGTCTACTGATTTTCTAAAAATGAAACTTATCAAGCTATTCACCATACTTACTTTCTCTACGCTTGCCTTTGCACAAGATGACGAAGTCACCACACTTGACGACGACTTTTTCGAGGAAACTACAGAAGGAGCCTCCCGTGCAGAATCTAACGATTCCGAATTTACGACTCAGAATAATGGCGGAGAAGAGGTTACCGTTCTCAGCGATCTTTCTGTTGATGGCGAAGGTATTAACGAATCTGCCCCGGCAGATACAAAGACAAAGGCAGAATCCGTCAAGGTTATGAACACCCAGGAATTGCAGGGTTCAAGCAATACCATTGCCGATGCGACAAATCGGTCGTCGGGGGTAAAAGTCAAGCAGTCCGGCGGCATGGGTAGCGATGCAAAGATAAGCATCCGCGGCATGGAAGGCAAAAATGTAAAGGTCCTTGTCAATGGAGTTCCCGTAGAGAACGGCAGCGGAAGCCTTTCCATAAACGACATTCCCATCGACATGATTGACCGCATCGAAGTCTACAAGAGTTACGTTCCAGAACGCTTTGCAACTGACGGCATGGGTGGCGTTATCAATGTGATTACAAGAAATATGCCAAAGAGCTGCATAAGCGCCTCATACTCATTCGGAAGCTTTAATACCCATAAGGTATCCCTAGACGCAAAATATGTGTACGCACTCGATTCCCTAAAAGGAAGGGCAATCGAAACGGGCGTCAGCAGCTACCTGAACTACTCCGATAACGACTACAAGTTTACAACTCCCTACATGGATACGACGGTTACCAGGGATCACGACCGCTACTACAGCTATTCCGTATCGCCCTATATCGCACTCGACAATTACTTTTTCGATAAGATTACCCTTGGCGGAAGCTACAATATTGGCGATAAGGAAGTCCAGGCAAAGAACCACAAGATTGTGGATGCCCATGGCGAATTCAGTGGCTGGGGCATAAACGCGGGCATTGAAAAGCAGGACCTATTTTTCAAGGGACTAGCCCTCTCGCTTGGCGTTTCATTTGAACGTTCCAATGAGACTTTCATCGATACTAGCCATACCTATCACTACGGCTGGACAGATGACGATGTCAAGGAAAGCAAGCGCAGCATCGGTGAAATAAGAATTTCTAGCCCAGCCTGGGACGAATTCGTCAACACCTCCGTAAAGGTGCCCTGGAATATCGATTACCAGTTCACAAGCAATCATTCCATCAACTGGAGTGGTCTTTATAAGTACGATCACCAAGATCCGACGGATAAACTTTCAGATGGAGGAAGGCAGCTTTCTACCGCAGGCTTCCCTGGATACAACTATTCCGTCGTATCGGGCCTTTCTCTCGAAGATAACTTTTGGAACTCCCACATCCAGAATATTATTGGTGTCAAGGGATACTATTACAAGCTAGATGCCGAAGATGATGCCGTTCGTCTGCAAAAGCTAAAGAGCGGGGCCGTCAGCCGTAAGAATATAGGCTATAGCGAAAACCTTAAATTCCAGATTGTGGAGCAGTTCTCCATTCGTGGTGGCTACCAACATAGTTTAAGATTCCCGACCCACGAAGAAATCTTTGGTGACGGAATGTACATAAATATAGCCCCAGCCCTAAAGCCCGAAGTTTCGGACAATTTTACCGCCGGCGCTGACATAGACCTAAAGCATATCCCCCTTATCCTCAAGGGACATTTGGAATTCAACTACTTCTACATGCTCCTGGATGATAGAATTTACCTGAACTCGCTCTTATCATCGATTCCTCGCCCCTATTACAATAGCGTTGGCACCAAGACCAAGGGCTTTGAAATCGACGCCAATGTCGATGTAAACGAGTACTTGAACCTTTCATGGAACATGACTAGTCTTGAAGTCAAGAGTCGCGAAGCAGACCCCAGCTATGGCATTGGCAAGAACTGGAATATACCGAACATCCCCCTGTTCTACATGAACTTTGGCGTAGAGCTCCATGCAGGCGATCTGTTCAATCGCGATGATTTCCTTAAGATTTACTGGAACGCAAACTATACCGACGAATACTATTACGCCTGGAAGGTTTCCAATAAACAGGAACGAATTATTCCTTCTTCTTTCTCTCAAAATATCGGCATCGAATACTCCATCTTCGCTAATATGCTTTCGTGGAATTTTGAAGTCACAAACTTTATGGACAGGATGATTTACGATAGCTATGGCGATTCCAAGCCTGGCAGGGCATTTAGCACAAAGATTAGGCTCAATCTGTAAGGTTTTAATCAAATAACAACAAAAAGGATCAATAATGAATACATTCAAGAAGACTCTTATCGCAGCAGCCTCTGCAAGCATCATGTTTGCAGCCTGCAGCGACGACTCCAGTTCCAACGCCTCTAGCGACGAATCTTCCACCACCGTCGCCACGTCAAGTTCCAGCACTAAGGGTGATGCAAAGTCTAGCTCCAGCGCCAAGGATGATGACAAATCCAGCTCTAGCACGGTCGCCAGCACAAAATACGGTATTTCGTTCATGGTTGGCGAAAGCCAGTTCTACGGCACCACTGCTCTTGATGAAGATTTCAATACCGCAATCAAGAGTTTCCATGAAACGACCTCTTCGGGTAGCCTAGTCTACTTTAACGGAGCCCTGTATAGCCTTTCCATGGATGAAACCGGTGCTTCCGTTCTCAAGATGTTCAAGCTGGACAAGAACCAGGATGTTCCTGAAAAACCGACAAAGACAAGAAGCTTCAATTCTACGGCACTCATGATGCAGTTCGTTGACAACAACAAGATGTACGTCATCGAAACTATGGCTGATAAGCTCATTGCCCTTAACCCAAGCGATTTGAGCATCACCGCCGAAATCGACCTTTCCGAATACGTTGATGAAGAAGTAAGTGCCGTCATGGCATTCCCGGGCTCCAGCGCCATTTCCGACGGCAAGCTCTACGTAACGCTCTATCAAGTTGTTGACCTCAACAACTCCATCATGGGCCCCCAGGGTGAAGTTGCCATTATCGATGTCGCAACGGACAAGGTGATTAAGGTTGCAAGCGAAAGCGAAACCTCTGCACTCGGTGTTTACGACGACATGAACAATACCATGGCATTTACCGATGAAGAAGGCGACGTCTACTTCTATGCCAACGGCGCAATGAACTTTATCGAAGGCTACAACGAAGGCTTTGTACGCATCAAGAAGGGTGAAGAAGATTTCGACACCAGCTATGTATTCCATCTGCACGAAGCAAAGTATGATGGCAAGAGCAGCAACACAAACTGGCTCATGACCGGTGGTGTCTATGCTAGCAACGGCAAGTTTGTCGGCCTCTTCGGCGATTTATCAGATCCGACCAACTTCAACAACTTTGAATGGCAGTATGTAATCATTGATATCTACAAGAAGAGCATTAAGAAGATTGACCTCGGTCTCACCCTCCCCTGGCTAGTACCTTCCGTACACATGGATACTGATGGCACGGTGCTTCTCGGCCACATGGACGAAGAAGGAGCCTCCGTTCTCTACCGCTATGACCTAGATAGCGACAAGATCACAAAAGTTGCCGACGTAGAAACAGGCTTTGTCTACTACGTGTTCCCGCTGAGCAACAACTAAGGTTTTTGTTACCCCACAAAAAAAGAGGTCGCTCACATCACAGTGAGCGACCTCTTCCATGTTTTATAGAAATTAGACATTAGAGGAAATCTTTTTAGCGAAACTAAACATGTTCGCTGCGATACTCTTTAGGCGTTTGGCCAATGACTTGCTTGAATGCCGCAGTAAACTTACTGGAATTGATGTAGCCTACGCGGTTTGCAATTTCAAATATGGGGAGTTCGTCCTTTGCAAGATATTCCGCAGCGATTTTCATACGGTAATTCTTGAGATAGGCGTATATTGACTCCCCATAAGCTGTCTTAAAGCACTTTTTAAGTAACGTTGCACTCATATCCAGCTTCGATGCAAGATCCTCAATGGTGTAATGTTCATCTAGATTTTCGCGAATGAAGCTGACTACAAGCTCAATCTTGTCCTCGTTCTTTCTCGACAAGCGCTTTGGAGCATGCAGAAAATGAATTAGCGGAGCATCCTTCAAATAGGCGAATATTTCAAGAATTTTGAGCTTAAGATAGGTTAGACGCATGCTTTTGGGAACAAGATACAGTTCCGAAAAGATATTCAGAATTCTCTTATCCGAGCAAATGCGTACATTGGACCTAAGAGAGAGAACCTTCTCGTAAACGGCATTGAAGTCAATGTTAAAGTTGCAGAAGGCCGCCTGTATTTCGTTAACTGCATTCTTACTCGAGAAAACAATGGTCACGCCATGAAAAGTCTTTGTTGGAAACGAGAACATCTGATTTTTGAAGAAGGTCCTCGATATACCGAGATCTCCCCCTTCAAGGCTATCTTCGGAATCCAGTTCAAACTGAACTTCACCCATATAGCAATGAGTTATGGCCATGGCGTCTTGCGGAGCATCAAACTTAAGGACTGCGCATTTTACATGACAATCCACATACATCACATCAACACCATCTACAATATGGTAGACAACCAAATGACCTGTATCCGTACCATCGGACAACAGGTAGTGTTGCATGAACTCCGTTCTTTGAAGTAACTGAACATTCTTTTCAATAGAAAGATTTAGCATTTTAACCCCGATTTTCACGGCAAAAGTTAGCTAAATCTAACTAAAATGTCTAGTGGATCCTAATATGCTTTTTTATTACAAAGTACACACTAGAAGTATGATCACCTTTTTAAGGTTCCTTATAATCATTTATCAGTTGAATGTTGTATAATTTTTTCATTTGGAGCACATCAAGCACTGAAGCTACACGCTCGTAAGGGGTTTCCTTATCAATTTTTATGGCTATGGGCGATTTTTTATTAACCACATCCCCTGCCTTTTGCTCCAATACGGCAAGTTCTATCTTTTGGCCATTTAGGGCCAATTCATCCTTGCTTAGCTCAATATACAGACCTTCTGGAACATCGCGCTTGATTTCGCTCTGAATTTCAGGCAAAATCAATTTTAAGACAGATTCATCCTGCTTGAATACCGACGTTACCAAGAAAAATACCAGCAATAGGAAGACACAGTCAATAAGCGGCGTCATGTCCGGACGGAGTCTTTTTTTGTGCCTAACCATTATCGGAATCCTCTATATTGATAGAATGATCGCGTTCCTGGAGGATTCTCCCCATCTTCTGGAACACAAGATTTTCAACCTCGTCCTGTTCCATTTCCATATGGGCATTTAGATAGTTATAGGCAATGACGTGCGGAATGGCGACCAAAAGCCCAAGGACTGTAGTCACAAGTGCAAATTTGATACCCAGTGCAAAAGCCCCCGCATCGTCGAGACCAGAAACAGCTATTACGCCAAAAGCGTCAAAAATACCGGCCACCGTACCTAAAAGTCCCATCAATGGCGACACCGTCGCAATATTCTCGATGGTCGTAAGCCCCTTTGTCAATGGAGAAAAGGCTAGCGATATTTCGGTGCGAATATTTTCCACGATAATGTGGTGGTCCGTATTGGCAGAAACAATCCTATGAATAATCTTTGACGGGAGCCTATTCTGAACCCTGCGCTTGAAAACGACAATTGCCACTATTTTCCACACGATAATAGCATACCCAATAAAATTCATGGCGATTAGGATATAGGCAATGACGCCACCCTGCTTGATAAAATCAAGAACGTAATTCATTTTATTCCTCAATGAAGTTGATATTTGATGGGAATTTCGATTGTCCAATGATCTTTGTTTAAAAGATCAGGAATTGGAGCAACAGATGTTAGTGCGGCAACAGCATCCAAAGCACTCTGATCCAGGGCAGAATAGTCACTCCCCTTTGCCAAATGAATGTCTTCAACCCGTCCATTCTTTTGTACCGTAAAGCGAACTCGCACGGTGCCCTCTTGATTTAGGCGGCGCGCCGTGGTTGGATAAAGCTTATTCTTGTCGATATTTTTCTTGACCTGTACAAGATACGCCTTCATCACCTTTTGAATCGAATCCTTAGAAATCGGGGCTGGTTTAGGAGGCTCTACGGGAACGACTTTTTCAACCTTTGGCGGAGGGGGTGCAACAGGAACTTCAATAACTTCCGTCTCAACAGCTACAGCAATCGGCTCTATCGGTGGCGTTGGCTCTTCAACTTCAACAACCGAATCCTTTACGACATTCGGGATTATTTTCGCCTTGACAATCTTCTTTTTTGGGGCTACAATTTCTTGCGGAGGCTGAGGAGGAGGTAAAAAGATCTGTTCCACGCGGATAATTTCACTGCCATCACTCACGACTATTTGGGCAATTTTATCTTTATGGGCCACAAGCAATATGCAAAGATGCACTACAAGTGCACAAAGAACTCCAAATAGAAGTGCTCTATTAAACGAATAGCTCTTGTATGGATTCGTATTCATAAATATTTCTGCGGTAATTTACCCAAACCTACGCTTATTTTCTACTCCAAAAGGGATTGCAATAATCCCAATGGACAATCTGAAAAATTCTGAGATTTTTTGTAATGAAAATTTTAGCTCCAATTAGACATTCTATAAACCGCTTGGGCAAAATTGCCCTTTTCAATCTTTAATAAACAAACCTTCTTTTTTAAATTAGCCTTGACTAATAAATATTTGAAGGCTAATATGAAAAAACAAAATAGCTTATCTATACTATTCGACTTTGCCGCAGAAAAAAAGTCAAATCTAATAGCATCCTTAATCATCGCAGTGGTTGGAGTTCTCGCAGGGACCATCCCCTACTATTCAACTGCGCAACTACTGAACGGTTTTTACAATCATTCTGTTACCGCTAATTTTATATTGATCTGGGGACTTGTTGGAATTGGTGGATACATAGTAAAGATTCTTCTCTCCACTATTTCTACCATAATTTCCCATGTAGCAACCTTTGAAATACTCAAGAATATCCGCATTAGACTTACCCACAAGATGGAACGCATTCCCATGGGCATCATGCTTGACAAGGCTTCAGGCAGTTACAAGATGCTTGTAATCGAAACCGTCCAAAAAATCGAAAAGCCTCTTGCGCACATGGTTCCGGAAATGGCGGCAAATACATTTACGCCCATCGTTATCGTTGTCATACTCTTTGTAATTGACTGGAGAATGGCACTCGGTGCCATAGCAACAATCCCCATCGGTTTTATAGTAACCATGGGGCAAATGATTGGCTACAAGGAAAAGTCTTCCCGCTATTTTAAGGCCAATGCCGACATGAACGACGCCATTATAGAATACGTGAATGGTATCGAAGTAATTAAGGCATTCAATCAGGGAACATCCTCTTTCAGCAAGTTCTCTAGGGCTTGCACTTACTACCGCGACACAACACTTGACTGGTGGAAAAATTGTTGGATGTTTTCTGCCGCAGGCCTTTCGCTCGTATCTGCCACGTTGCTCGTGACTCTCCCATTGGGCGCATACCTGTTCATGAATGGAGAAATTACTTTTGCCTCGTTCTTGACTTGCGCTATTCTTAGCATGGGCATTTCGAGCCCAATCCTTGCAACAATGAGCTATGCAGAAAGTTTCTCGAACGTTTTCCAGGCTCTTAAGCAGATTGGCGATTTTCTTAACGAAAAGGATCTCGTTCGCCCCACCGAAGAGACTAAACTGAATGGAAATGTATTTGAATTCAAGAATGTCTCCTTTGGATATAAGGAGAAGCTTGTTCTCAAGGATATTTCTTTTAAGACCGTCGAGTCCGGCGTTACTGCAATTGTCGGACCCTCTGGAAGCGGAAAATCGACCATTGCAAAGCTCATGGCTGGTTTCTGGGATGTTTCACAAGGTGAAATTCTTTTGGGTGGGACGCCTCTCACGAAAATTCCATTTAAGCAGCAGATGGATAAGATTAGCTATGTAGCCCAGGATAATTACCTATTCAACTGCTCGATTAAAGAAAATATCCGCATGGGAAGGCCCACGGCAACTGATGAAGAAATCTACGAAGCAGCCAAATCTGCCGGCTGCCACGAATTCATCACAAAGCTAGAAAATGGCTACAACACTTTGGTTGGCGATGCCGGTGGAAAACTTTCCGGTGGCGAAAGGCAGCGAATCACCATCGCCCGCGCAATTCTCAAGAATGCAGACATTATTATTCTCGATGAAGCTACCGCCTACGCCGACCCAGAAAACGAGGCCGAAATCCAGAAAGCTCTTGAAAAACTCGTGAAGGATAAGGTCCTTATCATCATCGCCCATCGCCTCTCTACAATCAAGAATGCCCAAAACATCCTTGTCATAGATGACGGCAAGCTTTCCTGTCAAGGAACGCACGATATGCTGATGCAAAACAGCCCACTTTACAAGAACATGTGGGAAAAACACATCGCCGCTACAGAGAAATAGGAGTAGATAATGTTCAAGTCTTTAAAAAACATCTTAAATGTATGCGGAACACATAAGAAACGCATTTATGGAGGCATTGTCTGCGGTCTATTAAACGCAGGATTCAATTCCCTCTCGGTCATGGCATTCCTATGGGTGCTTATGCATATCAATTCCCTGAATATGACCGTCATCTGGCAGACCACAGGGATTCTTGCCGTAGCCCTCGTCGGAAAAATCATCCTCAAGTATCTAATCAACATGTTCCTCGCTGCAGCAGGGTACATCGTGTACACCGATAAGCGCCTTGAACTTGGCGAAAAGTTAAAGCAAGCCCCAATGGGTTACTTTTCAAAGAAATCCCTCGGTCAAATCAACAACACCATTTCAAGCGCCATGACCGATTTGGAAAATGGAACCATGATTGCAGTCGAAAATGTCATTGGAGGCTTATTACAGTCCGTAGCCGTTTCTGTATTCCTCATATTCTTTGACTGGCGAATTGGTTGCATTGCCATTCTTGGCATTTTACTTTCGATGTTTTCCTTGACACTGGTCCAAAAAAAGTCTGTCCAGTTTGCACCGGAACGCTATCGAATTGTTGAAAAGACAACCTCTGATATACTAGAATTCATCCGTGGTATCGCAGTTGTCCGCTCCTTTGGCAGAAAAAACGGTAATGAACTCGACAAGAGCTTTGAAGAATTCCAAAAGGTAAACACAGCCATGGAAATCTCCATTATAAAGCCCCATAGTCTCTTTCGCGGGACACTCTACATTTTTAGCGGCATCCTTATACTTGTATCAAGTTTTATGACATTCTACGGCATGCTTGACTTTGCGTACGGCATGATGTTCCTCCTTTCCGCATTTATCATCTATGGTCAGATTGAATTGCTTGGCAACGGAACCTTCTTTTTGGAACTAGTCGAAACAGCTCTAAGCCAATTGGAAGAAACCTTCAAGATTCCCGAAATGATCGGTAAAGCCGGGGTAAAGCCCGAAAACTTTTCCATTGAAATGAAGGATGTGGAATTCGGTTACGATTCAAGAACAATTCTCTCCAATGTTACTGCTAGCATTCCCGAAAAAACATCCTGCGCGATCATTGGCTCCTCTGGAAGTGGAAAGACCACTCTCTGCAACCTGATTGTTCGCTTTTGGGATGTTAAGAAAGGTTCCATTACCTTTGGCGGTCACGACATCCGCGAATACACGCCCGATGAACTCCTCTCCTATTTTTCAATGGTTTTCCAGAAAGTTTATCTATTTAATGACACCATAGAAAACAACATTCGTTTTGGAAAGCCGGATGCAACCCACGAAGAAATCGTTGCCGTAGCCAAGAAAGCAAAATGTCACGACTTTATTATGGCACTCCCAAATGGTTATGACACAGTGATTAGCGAAAGCGGAAGCTCGCTTTCGGGTGGCGAAAAGCAGAGAATTTCCATTGCGAGAGCGCTCCTGAAAAATGCCCCCGTAGTCATTCTTGACGAAGCCACATCTTCTGTGGATCCCGAAAACGAAGCCGACCTTCTAGATGCCATCAAGGAATTGACTGCAGGAAAAACGGTTATTTCCATCGCCCACCGAATGAATACAATTCGCGATGCCGACCAGATTCTAGTAATCGACCATGGTACTATTGCCGAGCACGGCAAGCATGATGAACTTAACAACAAGAATGGAATCTACAGTCGCTTCCTAAAAATCCGGAGCAATGCCTTCGGCTGGAATTTATTGAACTAAAATAGACTTTTAACATAGCTGGATTAGTAAAATGGTATCAAATTCTTGGTTCCCGTTTCACACTTATGCCCTGGACGATGAAACCCATGAAAAAATATTCTGTTTTCATCATGCGGGAGGCAATGCCGGAGTATATAGAAAATGGACTCTCAATAAAGGAGAAAAGAACTTCGTTTGCGTTGAGCTTCCCGGCAAGGGAACGCGTAGGCGCGAGCCGTTCGTTAACGACTTTAGCGAAATCTTACCGACACTGGCCGAAAATATCGTCAAAGTTGCACTCAACAAAAAATTCACCCTTTTTGGACACAGCATGGGTGCAGCCATGGCCTTCTATGTAGCAAACTACATTGAAAAGCAGTTTAACATTCATCCAGACAAGATTATTGCCGCAGGCCGCCAGGCCCCACAGGATGAGGATCCAAGCGAATTCAAGAGCTACATGAATGACGATGCCTTGATCGCAGAACTCAAGAAATATAACGCAACCCCTCCTGAAATTCTTGAAAATAAGGAACTTCTGCAATTCATTCTTCCCGAGGTACGCAAGGACTACAAACTTAACGAGAGTCTAATTTACCATGGCGAGCATGTGGATACCCCAATATATCTCCATGCAGGCACAATGGATATCGGAGCGACTAGAGAAATTATGTCGCATTGGAGTTATGTAACTACTCAGGGTACAAAATTTACGGAATTCAACGGAGATCACTTTTTTGTACTCAAATCAAGCAACTACCAAGATTTTTTGACAAAGGGCATCTAAGCAATGACAAACTGCATTCATACAGCCGTTCTTGAAAGGGCGAAACTTATTCCAAACGCAATTGCACTTGTAGCAAGGAATAGCAACGGTTCTTACGCCGAATTGACATACGGTGATTTATTCCTTAAAGTAATGAACGTCGCGGGAATGCTCAAGTCAAAAGGGTTCAAGACAAAGGACTTAATCGCCATTGTCCTACCTAAGGGCATGAATCAAGTCATTGCAGCACTCGCCATTCAATCCATTGGCGCAGCCTATGTGCCCGTTGGAGTACACCAGCCCATGGAACGCGTGCAAAAGATCTTTGAAGCCGCCCATATGAGTGGCGTTCTTACGGATTATGACCACAAGGAATTTTTCAAGGACGAAAAGCGTCCCGTAACCTTTATTGAAGATTCATCAAGCTTTGTAGCCCTTGACGAAAGTGAAATCGTCGCCGATGAAAATGCTCTCGCCTACATCATTTTTACATCGGGAACAACAGGTGTTCCCAAGGGCGTCATGATTTCGCATAAGGGCGCAAGCAATACCATTCGCGATATCAACGCCAGATTCAATGTCTGCGAAAATGATGCGGCCATGGCTATTTCCGAGCTTGACTTCGACCTTTCCGTATACGACCTGTTTGGAATCCTCAGTGCCGGTGGAAAGCTCGCCGTACTTTCGGAAGAGACCAAGAAGGAGGCCTCCGTATGGAAAACCATCGCAGAAGAACAGAAGATTACGCTATGGAACTCTGTTCCTGCCCTGTTTGAAATGTTCTGCATCGTCATGAACAATATGTCTAGAGTCCCTCTGCGCGCAGTCTTACTATCGGGCGACTGGATTCCTCTTTCGCTCTTTGATACAACAAATAAAATTTGGCCCTCTATTCAATTTACATCGCTTGGTGGAGCAACGGAAGCATCCATTTGGTCCGTAATCTACAACGTAAGTGAAATCAAGAAGGAATGGAAATCTATCCCCTATGGACATGCATTGCGCAATCAAAAGATCCGCGTTGTGGACGAAAATAATAAGGACTGTCCCATAGGTACTCCTGGGGAGCTATGGATTGGTGGCGAAGGTGTGGCCGAAGGGTACCTCAACCAGCCTGAACTTACTGCAGAAAGATTCCCCATAATTGATGGCGAACGCTGGTACCGTACTGGCGACAAGGCTCGCTTTATGGATTGTGTAGATACCGAATTTATGGGACGCCTAGATACGCAGATTAAGCTTGGTGGATACCGCATTGAACTTGGCGAAATCGAAAATGTCATCAAGAAGCATAAGAACTATGTCAATGCCGTAGCCCTTGTTACCGAAAATGGAGCAAAGAAGGAAATTACTGCGGCAGTTGTCCCTACAACGAATAGCGCCTCTCAGCAGCCATCCGTTTCACTTTTCAAGAAGGAAACCGATAAGGAAGAAATTCTCGATAGAAAGAATATTGTTGCGGAATTCATGATTCGTGTCATGAGTGATTCCATGCAATTTGATTTCTGGAATGTATGGCTAAAGTCCAACGGCTTTATGGACCATAACGGAAACATTATCCAAAAGCCCGTCTTCAAAGAATCTGAATTTTCAAGGAAACTCCTTTCTAGCGAAAACATAACCCTATTGCGCGATGTTCTCAACAAGAGTATCCCAGCAACCAATCTTCTCAAAAATGATCTTTTCACACCAGAAAAAATCATGGTGCAAAGCAAGGCCTATGGTGAATTCGTAAAGACACTCCAGGAAGAAATCAAGAACTACCCTAAGGCAAAAATCGCATTCCTCAACGGTCGTTCCGGACTTACCATAAGAAAGTTCCTAGAAGAAACCAATCAACCGGTGGATGTAACCGTATTTGATGAATCAACAGGCATGCTTTCCATGGCAAGGGAAAATCTTGCTCAATTCAAGGATAAATGCAACATAAACTTTGCCGTTTCGGACTTAGTTGCTCCCGTACAAGAACTCCAGAGCTTTGATTTTGTGGTAGATGCAGGATTCCTGCATACTTATCAAAACCCGGCAGAGGCTCTTATGCTTGCCTACCTAATGCTAAAGGCAGGTGGAAAGCTTTACGCCATTGATTTCGAAAATTTTGACCCCATCGCAGTCATAAGCTCCGCTGTACTTGAAGACGGCTTCAAGGACTACTCCCGCAGCCGCAAGGGAACATCTCTCCTGACGGATAGCGAATGGGAATCACTCTTTAAAGCTAGCCGTTTTGAAGAAGCAACCATTTTGAACACAAATGGGTTCTCACAGGTGCTCATTGCACAAAAGGAAGCGTCCGCTCCCAAGATTCCAATGGAAGAATTGGGCATCTACCTTAAGCAGAATCTCGTTCCTTACATGATTCCCGCCCGCATTGAAGTCTTTTTAAAGTTCCCCTTGACTCCAAACGGAAAACTAAACCGCAAGTATCTTACCGAACTTTTAAAGAAGAAGGCCGGTGAAGAGAGTGTCGATGAAAATTACATTGGCAAGGAGGAAGATATCGCTTGTATCTGGAAAGATCTCCTTTCCATTCCGCACATTGACCGCAAGGCAAACTTCTTTGAAATTGGAGGTGATAGCCTGCTCGCCACCCGCTTTATTGAAGTACTTCTTCAAAAATACGGAGTCAAGCTTTCGCTAAAGGACTTCTTTGAGCATCCAGAACTCGATATTTTAGCCCAGAAGCTGAGCTCCGAAATGGAAGCATCCGAAAATATGGAAGAGGGCGAAATATGATCGGTATTATCGGTGGTTACGGTAATATTGGGCTCCATGCCGTCAGATTTCTTTCAAAACTCGGTATTACACAAATTCGAATTGGCGGAAGGAACGTAGATAGCATATCAAACGAAATCCGTTCCGAATTTTCCAATGCAGAATGGATAAGCGTCGATGTAAGTAATAAGGATAGCATCCGAAACTTTTTCAATGGTTGCAGCTGCGTGCTTGACGCAACCAGCACCTTAGATGCCAACATGAAAAACATGGATGATGTTGCCGAAGATATGGGAATTCCTCTCGCTCACTTAGGAATTAACGGTTTTTCCCGTAGCAATTCCAAGGTACCCATTCTCTATGGCTCAGGGAGCATTCCTGGACTTTCGGGTCTTATCCCTCAGTATTTGGCTTCTGAATTCGACTCGGTTTCAGAACTTGACTTTGTATACGGTACCTGCAGCGCCATATCGAAAGCTGCTGCAAGGGACTATATGAATGGAATCCTTTCCGATACCAACCACTCCATGATTTATTGGAAAAACGGAAAGCTTGAACCTTATATTCCAAGCCAGTGCAAGTTTGAAATTTTTAGACAGAAGTTTTCAACATTCAGGCTCTATCCATTCTTTGACGACGAGTCGAGAGCCGTTGCCGAAAAGCTTAAGCCAGAAATAGGAAACTGGCAAATGTGCATAATCGGCAAGAGAACTTTGGAAGAACTAGACTCCGCCAGGGAAAGTTACAGGAAAAACCCCGATAAAACCATCGAAAGGCTTTGTACAGCAAACAAGCTTGATTTATTCGGTGTTAAGGAAGATGCAGTTTTCGCGTGTTCCATAAAGGGCATGCAGAAGGGCAAGGAACAGGAAAGCCAAATTATCATATCGGGAATTGGGGCCTCAAGACTTACTGGTGAATGCGCTGCAGCAACAGTCTTTACTATGCAAAGTGTCAAAATGGAGAACAAGAAGTCTCTACTTGGCGAAACATCACTATTCAAAAATGTCATTGACCTTATAAACAAGGACTCAGATATTAGAATCAAGAAAAGCTCCACATCCAACGATCCCGTAGATGAACTGGAAGGAGAAATTTAGGATGAATAGAAAGAAAGTCGTCGTATGCGGAAGTTCATTCGGCCAAATGTACATTCAGGCACTCCAAAGTCTACCTGATGAATTTGTGCTTGTAGGCCTCTATGGAAAGGGCAGCGATCGCTCAAAAAAATGCGCTGAAACCTACCATATACCCCTCTATACCGATTTTAACGAAATTCCACAAGTAGATATCGCCTGCGTAATCGTGAGTGCCGCAACTATTGGCGGATGTGGGACCGATATGGCGCTGCAATTTCTGAATAAGGGTGTAAGCGTTATTCAGGAACAGCCTATACACCCCAAAGACTTGACTCAATGCTATAAGGCAGCGCAGAAAAATAAGACCTACTTTTTAACAAGCGACCTTTACACGGAACTGCCCGAAGTTTCAAGATTCATTCGCATAGCAAAGGCGCTAAACAAGAAGGAGCCTCCTCTTTATATCAAGGGAGCTTTCGCTCCTCAAGTAGCCTACCCTACCTTCGACATTCTTTCACAGGCTTTGCCATCGCTCTATTCGCTACGAATCGAAAATACTATTGAAAATTTGGGGCCTTTCGATATTGCGACAGGCAAAATAGGGAACATCCCCTTTGCTTTTGAATACAACAACCGCGTCTTTGCCGAAGACAGAGACAATTACTCGCAACTTTTGCATAATTTCGCCTTTGTATACGAATCAGGCCGTCTCATTCTTGAAGATACCTTTGGCCCAGTCCTTTGGAAACCCAGGATGCACATGCCCAAGGCAATGTACAATCCGGAAAACCGAAAGGATATGCCAGCCTACGCCTGCGAAAAGACCATGGAAATCATGAACAATTTCTCGGCAAAGAGCTTCGAGGATGTTCTTCTTGACGACTGGAAAAAGGCAATCGGCAAAAACATCCAAAATCTTTCAAGAATGATTGACGAACACGCCAATATCGGCCCCATGGCTCAGCGAGCAATTACATACGCAACACGATGGGCAGAATTTACCACTGCCATGGGTTTTGCAAAGTTCATCACGCCCGATGGGCACCATTACATTCCTTCCGACGAAATCAAGAAATACTGTAGCGAGGTTTAACAATGCAGACGACCATAAATATCCTAGACAATTTTGAAAAGAAAGGCATACTGCTCTGGTCCGAAAACGGAAAACTCAAATACAAAGCCTCTAAGGAAACCATGACGCCAGATGTCATGGCAGAACTTAAGGCGAATAAGGAAGCAATTCTTCAGACCCTTGAAGAACGCGAACAGAATTCAAAATTTGTAATTGACCGAACAAACCGTTACGAGCCCTTCCCTCTAACCGATGTACAGTCTGCCTATCTCGTCGGTAGAAGCAAACTTTATGATTATGGTGGCGTCGCATGCCACGTCTATCTGGAACTCAAGTACAAGGATCTAGATACAAGTCGAGTCCTTGAAATCTGGAATGCGCTCACCCGCAAGTACGATATGCTACATGCGGTAATTAACGAAGGGGGATTCCAGCAGGTATTAAAAGAGGTCCCCTCCCTCGAAATCCCGGAATGGAATTTAGTCAAGAAACCTGAAAATAAAGAGGCTTTTGAAGAATTCCGCAAACAAATGGGAAATAGGGCCTACACTATCGGCAAGTGGCCAATGTTTGGACTAGCCGTTTCCAAGCACGTAGATTACAGCATTCTCCATTTTTCTATTGAATTTTTGATCGCCGACTGGACAAGCATCTGGAAACTCGTGGCAGAATTTGAAGGAGCCTATTTCGACAACGTCGCCATTGAAGGTGAAGAAAAAATTTCGTTCAGGGACTACTTGATAGCCGAGAAGAAAATCAAGGAAAGTAAGCAGTACCAGAGCGAAAAAGCATACTGGATGGAGCGTATCCCGAACCTCCCCGAATCTCCAGAATTGCCGATCAATTCGATTGACCAGGTTCAAGACGCCTTTGAACGAAAGTTCACAAGGCTTTCCCCTGAAGAATGGAACAGGGTCAAGACTCGTTCAAAGCAATATGGCCTTACGCCGACCGTCCCCGTCCTTACCGCCTACGCCGATGTCCTTGCCAAGTGGAGCAGAAACAAGGATTTCTGCATCAATATGACGGTACTTAACCGCCTCCCCCTTCACAAGGATGTTATGGAAATTGTTGGGGACTTTACATCTTTAAGCCTTCTTGAAATCCATAACAATACAAAGACAGACTTTTTAACAAGGGCCAAAACCTTAAACGCCCAGCTATTTGACGATATCGACCACAGACTTTTCAGTGGCGTAGAGGTCATGCGCGAAATATCCAGGCAGACCAAGAAGAATGGCATCTCTATGCCTATCGTGTACACCAGCGCCATAGGGCTTTCTGAATCGTCAAAGCCTTTACGCGCTGAATTCTGTGGGGGTATATCCCAAACTCCGCAAACGTTCATAGACTGCCAGGTCATGGATGGATCTTTCGGCCTACAGGTCAACTGGGATTTGAGAGCAGGCGTTTTTGCACCAGATATCATTGACGCTATGTTCAAGTCTTTTGAGGAACGCTTAAAGTCATTGGCTGATGAAAATGCAGACTGGACACTCATAAAGAATCTAGCCATACCTCAAAAGGACCACGAAGAACGTACTACCGCCAACAGCACGCAACGTCAATGGAACGTCCGTATGCTGCAAGCTGACTTTAGAAAGAATGTATTGGCAAACCCAGCAAAGATTGCCGTTGATGACGGCATCACCAATTTTACTTACAGAGAACTTGACCTGCGAGCCAGTGCACTCGCCCAGGCACTTGTAGATAACGGCGTAAAAAGAGGTGATTCGGTTCCTGTCCTTATGGAAAAGAGCGCTTGGCAGATTGTAAGCGTCATGGGAATCCTTTATGCAGGAGCGGTCTATATTCCTATTTCTGCGGCACACGCTAGCGGTAGAGCCCAGAAAATTATGACAAAATCAGGCTGCAAGGTTGTTTTAGGCGTTTCCACAGAAGAACACCCGGAAGCCGAAGGATACACCTTAATCAATGTGGATACCCTTGCCCCCACGGAAGGTTTTACAGAAGTAAGCAATGATCCAAATGATGTAGCCTACGTCATCTACACCTCCGGAAGTACCGGTGAACCTAAGGGTGTTGTCATTACCCATGCAGGTGCAATGAACACTATTGATGACATGAATGCAAGATTTCACGTTTCATCAAATGACAACGTCCTTGGACTTTCTCAGCTCAATTTTGACCTTTCCGTGTATGACATCTTTGGCGTTCTTGGTGCAGGAGGCACAATCTATTATCCGCCAAAGGCAGATTACATGAACCCCGCCTATTGGTACAGCTTGCTTCACGAAAAGCAAATTACGCTATGGAATAGCGTTCCCGCTCTCATGAAAATGCTCCTCAACTATACAGAGTCTGTATCTAATCCCAAGCTTCCGCTAGAAAAGGTATTCCTCTCTGGCGACTGGATTCCTGTCGATATGCCGGGGACCATCCAAAAATACGCTCCAACAGCAGAAGTCATCTGTCTTGGAGGAGCTACTGAAGCTTCTATCTGGTCAAATTACCACCGTTATGACGCCAATGACGGTTTAAAGATACTCCCCTATGGAAGGCCTCTTTCGAACCAGACCATGTATGTCCTCGATGAAAATCTCGAAGATTGCCCCGTACTTGTACCCGGTCAAATTGCACTGGGTGGCGATGGCGTAGCCCTCGGTTATCATTTTGACAAAGAACGCACGGATAAGCAGTTCGTATTCCTTCCAGGAACTACAAAACGTGTCTACCTTACCGGAGACTTTGGCCGTTACCTCCATGGAGGTGAAATTGAATTTCTCGGCCGTCGAGATAACCAGGTCAAGATTCGCGGTCATCGCATTGAACTCGGTGAAATCGAAAATGTGCTTTTGGAATTCAAAAACGTACGCGCCGCTGTAGCCATCGTAAGTGCCGACAAAAATGAAATTTTTGCCATGATTGAAAAATCCGGCGAAATCGATAAGGATGGGCTTAAGAATCACATCGATAAGTACCTGCTCCACTACATGCACCCCTCCCATATCGAAATCGTGGAGGCAATGCCACTTTCCACCAATGGAAAGATTGACCGAAAGGCCGTACTCTCACTCATTGAATCCAAGAAAGTTTGCAACAAGGATACCCATACAGACTCGGCGATAACTCCAGATGAAGAAAAAATTGCTGAAATTTGGAAAAAAGCTTTAGAGGTCAATCAGATTGGCCCCGAAGAAAACGTCTATGACCTTGGCGCAAATTCAATCATGATGACTCAGGTAGCGACATCTATTCGCACCCAGCTCAAGATTGAGATGCCCTTTGATATTCTGTTAAAGCAGATGCTAGACTACCCCACTGTACGCGATACGGCAAACTTCCTATTCCATAAGGAAGAAAATGAAGTCAAGAAGGACAAGGGCGATTTTATCCGCATGGTGCACTACGGGAATGGAGAAATCAAGGATGGGAAAATTCGAGTCATTCTCCCACCCATTTTCTGGAATCCGGATAGATTCAAGTATATTGTTCCCACACTTCAGGCCCAGAATGAAGGCGAGGTATATACCTTCGCTATTGATGATGATGAAGGCTACTTTAGCGTAAAACCGGAAGATGTCGGAACGACACTTGCTGCGTTATTCACCAAGCATATCCTTGAAACAGGGGCAAAGAGCGTTCAACTGATTGGCTATTGCTTTATTTCATCCGTAGCAATTGAAGTTGCAGAACGTTTGGAAGAAGCAGGTGTCAAAGTTCCTGACCTCTCGATTATTGACGGAACACGATTTGGTTTCACAAGCAAGACGATATTCACCCGTAACATATTCTTTTCTGAAATGCTTGCCGTTGACCTTATGAAATGGGGTCTCGATGCGGTAGAATGTGCCGAATGTTTCCAGAAAATACTTGAAACAAGCAAGAAGACTGAAATTGGCAAGGAAGAAATCATTGCCACAGCAGACCTAATGAAGGATGGTTCAAAGCTCAAGCAGTTCCTCGAAATGAATGACGATGATATTCTCGCCCTTTGCAAAGAATACAGCATGAACTTCGCCCACACTGCCGATGACAAGACTCTAAAACGCCTATTAAAGTTATATACCCATAATACAAGTATTTTGGGATTCTACACGCCAACCCCGTATTTTGGCAATGTACGCTACTTTATGGCCGAAAATAAAGAAGGCGTATTCAGATACTTCGGCATGTTCTACAAGGAATGGGAAGAACTCTGCATTGGTAATTATGAGCTCCTGATTATCAAGGGGAACCACTTTAGCTGCATCGACGATCCGACATACGCAAAGGAACTCGCCCAAAAGCTTAGCTATGCCCACAAGGAGGCTGAATAATGCAGCTGATTTCTGAATTTGCAGAAAGAGGCATCCTGCTTTGGACCGAAGACGGAAAGCTGAAGTTTCGCGCAACAAAGTCCGCTTTGACCACCGAAGACAAGGAAACTCTCAAGCAACATAAAGAGAAAATTATTGCCTATCTGAACCATCAAAAGGAACTTGCATCAAAGGCATTCCCTCTCACGCCCATTCAAAAGTCCTACTTGACCGGACGTGACGAGATTTATGACCTTGGCGGCATCAATACCCATTACTACATGGAACTCACGTCTGATATTCCCCTGGACGCATGCAAGATGGAGGAGGCCCTCAACGAGACAATCGCCCATTGCGATGCTATGCGGCTTATCATCTTTAAAAATGGCACCCAAGCAGTCCTCGAAGATGTCCCCCATGTGAATATCAAGGAATATACGTTCACTAGCGCAGAGGAAAGGCTTAAGGGCAGAAGCGAGTGGAATCACCACATCTATCAACTTGACCAATGGCCGCTATTTACATTCCGCATTTCCCATGTGAGCGGAGAAAAGGACATTCTCCACATTGATTTTGACTGCATTATCATGGATTCCTTCAGCGCAAAAATTGCCATTACGCAGATGCTGAAAATCTATAATGGCGAAACGGTAACGTGGCCAGGCTACAGCTTTAAGCAATATAGCGAAGAATTGTCTGCCTTTGAATCAAAGCAGGACTACAGCGCAGCAGAAGCCTATTGGAAAGGCAAGGTGAATGAAATCGTGGTAGAACCGGATTTGCCTTACGCAAAGCCTCTTTCCGAGATTCACAATCACCGTTTCGACCGAATGACTGGCGGCATTACAAAAGAGGAATACGTAAAACTACAGCAGGTGGCAAAAAATTACCGATCGACACCTTCAGCCATTGTAAGTTGCGTACTGCTAAAGACTTTACTGAAGCACAGCAAAGGCAACGCCATCACCATCACCTCAACATTATACAATAGGCAGCCGCTACACAAGGATATTTATAGCGTCGTTGGCGACTTTACAAATATAGCCTACCTAACGCTGTCAAAGAATGCCGGCAGTTTTTTACAGAGCATTCAGGCCGTTCAAAAGGAAATGTGGCAATTCGTGCGGTTCCACTCCTATGACGGAACAAAGATACTCAAGTTCAAGGAGAATCTGCGCCCTATGAAGGCACAGCTCCCCATTGTGCTTACCTGCGTTCTCGATGGTGGCAAGACGGTCAATACGCTCCCCGGTGGAATTCGCCAGACAAATTCCCTGAGCAAGACCCCGCAGGTCGTATTGGATTACCAGGTTACAGACTTTGACGGATCACTTTCACTGTGCTTCGACTATGTAAAAATGGCTTTCAAGTATTCAACAATCAAGGAAATCATGGATGACAACATTGCCCTTTTACGTCGACTATTAACAGAAGATTGGAACCAAATAGAATAAGATGCTCTACGCATTAACCGACATAAAGAATTTTGCAGAGGATGATCTTGTAGCATTTTCTCCTTTCCTAAGCCTACAGCGAAAGCAGAAAATTGATCGCTACAAATTCTTTGCCGACAAGAAGATTTCCGCTTTGGCCTACCTGCTTTTGAAATCAGCCTATGTAATAGAGACTGGTAAAAGAATAATGGAAGATTTTGAAATTGGTAAATACGGCAAGCCCTATTTCAAGAACGAACCCTTTATCCAATTCAACATTTCCCATGCCAGGGAAGGCGTTGTCTGCGGAATTTCCAAGGAAGATATTGGAGTTGACATTACTGGAATAGACAAGCGAAACCTGGACTGCATCAAAAGCGCCATGCACCCTAACGAGATACGGAAAATTGAGCAGGATGCAAATGGAGTTACCTTGTTCACCCGTTTTTGGTCGCTTAAGGAAAGCTACGTCAAATGCCAGGGAACAGGAATCAGCTCTAAGATCAACAAGATGGACTTCTCCCCTTTTGATGAAGATTCTTTCCGTTACGAGCTTCAGGTGATGCAAGTCTTCAACGATACGAATTCCGTTATTACGTCCTGCTCTGCAAGCGTAGAGCCCATAAAGAAATTAAACATTAAACAAATCCATAACATTCTTTCAGGTACATGATTCATGAAACAACTACCCTCCCTTAACGAAAGATTAAAAGACTACCTTAAGAGTGATTCAAAGATCACCCTTTATAAGGATGGAACAACAACGCTCTATTCAAAGGCAAGCCTTGAGAAAGACATCCTTTTCGCCCGCCATACATTTAAAAAATATGGACTAAAACAAGGCGACATGGTTCTATTCCAAATTAATGCCGCGACAAAGAAAGCTTTTCTAGCAAGCTTTTTCGCATTGCTTTCTATGGGGGTCGCTCCCGTTCTTTTGACAGCAGCTCGCAGCAGAGACCATGTTACAAGGCTAAAACGCGTTGCAGGCGATAACCCAACCGCTCCTATTATTGCAGATAGTGAAACAGCAGAATTCATCAAGTTTTTCTGGAAAGACCTAGACAAGAATCGAATCATTACCGTTGTCGAGAATGTCGAGAAATATCCTGACGACATGGAAAATGAAATCGAATATGCGGATGTAGACCCCAATGCACTGGCTCTCGTGCTTTATTCCTCGGGAAGCACTACGGATCCGAAAGGCGTTATGATGAATAACCAGAGATTCCTGCTCATGCTCAAGAACCTCGGTAAGGCGCTTAAGACTAGTCCAAAGGACATTTGGCTACAATGGCTTCCCCTTGAACATGCCTTTGGCATTGTTACACTGATAGTCATCCCGATGTACTATAATCTGGGTGCGGTTCACATGAACGCTGTAGAATTCATTCAGAATCCTAAATCATGGTTCGACGCAGTAAGCAAGACTCGCGCAACAAAAACAGCGGCCCCCAATTTTGCCTATCCACTACTCAAGCAGGCAATCCAGGGGAACGAAAAATGGGACTTGTCCTGCTTAGACTTCATTCTAAATGGAGGCGAACCGCTTTCCAAGAAAGTCTGTAAGGAATTTACCGATTCCATGAAACACTTTGGGTTCAAAGAAAATACTATAGTACCGCTTTACGGCCTTACAGAAGCTTTGGGTGCAGTGACCTTCAATATGGAACATGAATACCCAGAAGTCTATGCAGAAAAGCTTACTGCAGGCATTGATTTCAACCTTGACGTGCTTAAGGCAAACATTGCCGATATCGTATGCCAGGGCAGAGCCATTCCCGAGATGCAGATTCGAATATCCAATGATCTTGGCGAACCGCTCAACGATTATGTAGTTGGAAACATTCTTGTGAAAAGCGACTATATCTGCACCGGATATCTGAGCAAGGATTCGTCCGACCTCTTTATTGACGGATGGCTTGACACAGGCGACCTGGGATTCCTAAGCGAAGGCCTTCTTTATGTGGTTGGCCGCAAGAAAGATATGTTTTTCATTCACGGGAAAAACATTTACCTTCGCGACATTGAACAAGTCATAACCTCTAAATTCGGATACCGTTGCGCAGTATGCGGAGATAACGATTTTGCATCAGGAAACAACTATGTCTACTTGTTTGTAGAATCCCAGGATCCAGCGGATATTCCCGTTAAAGAACTCAAGGAACACGTATTCTCCGAAATGGGTTTTGGCCTAAACAAGGTCATCCCTATGAAAAAGCTCATTACAACAGGAACTGGAAAAATAGCCAAGGAAAAGATGCTATTGGCCTTCAAAAATGGTGAAATTACAGGAGTATAAAAATGCCCGCTTTGTCGATTGACGAAATTATTTCAAATTTCAAGAGTATTACACAAAAGAACCTCGAAAAGGATACCTCGCTCTATGAGGTTTTCGAGGATTCCATCCAGATGTTCAGGTTTCTGGGAAAGCTGAAGGACAACATGGGTGTAGAATTCGGCATGTTGGATCTCGTTCAAGCCGAAACCATCGGGGATCTCGCAAGAAAGGTTCTTGAAAAGAAGGGAACGGAAACCGTCATTGAACGTGAAGTCCCGCTGACTTCGATGCAACAGTCCTATAGGTTGGGTCGCGAACAGAATTTCCACAATGGGCTGAATTCAACGCACTTCTATTTTGAAGTCCGCCATAATTTTAACCTGGACAAGGCGGAAAGCTGCCTAAGAAATCTCATTGAAAAGCATGATGCCCTGCGAGCATTCGTAAACGGCGAAAATCAGTGTGTTTACGACAAGAGCATTGCAAGAACATTCAAGATTACTCGTGAGCACATGTCCGAACAGCAGGCCGAAACATACCTGCAAGGCACTCGTAATCGTGTACAAACAGAAATAAGGAGCCTCGAGAAGTGGCCTCTTTTTAATATCGTAAATATCGAAACCGAAAAGGGAAACATTACCTCCATTGACCTTGAGCTCATGTTCATCGACGGTCTCAGCGCCCAGGGGCTCGCTACAGAATTCTTGATGCTTTACAACGACGAGGCAATTCCCAATTTCAACTTTGAGGAAAATCCCCAATATGTCCAGTGGATTAAGGAACGTTCCAATCCCACAAAGCATGATGTCGACAAAAAATTCTGGGATAGCCGAATAGATTCTATTCCCGAAGCCCCAAAGCTCCCCGCTGTAGAAAAAATCTCCTCCAAGGACAATATCTGCAGGCGAGAACAGGCAAGATTTTCTAAGGAAACACTTCGAGCACTTGATATTTTCGCAAAAAAAAATGGCGTTACTTCCAGCATTGTCCTTTTCTATCTCTATCTAAAGACAATAGCTAGATTCAGCGAATCTGGTGACTTCTCTGTCAATATTACCATGTTGAACAGGCCCTATGGCATTGAGGGGATGGATTTCATCATTGGCGATTACACGAGTAACGTCATTTACGATTTCAGCGAAAGCCTTTTCAAGGGAAAATCCCTCAAGGAAACTCTCCAGGCCGTGCGCGACAAGATGTATGAATACATCGATCACAGTTCATACGAAGGTGTCGAAGTCATTCGTGACCTCATTCGCAAAAAGCGTATCGATAACGAAAACCCGATGCCCATTGTCTTTACGAGCATGCTTTTTGGAAAGCTCCCTGCCCCTAAGGATATTGAAGTTACCTATGTTCAATCGCAAACGTCACAGGTAAGTATCGATAACCAAATCTGCAAGACCAACGACGGCGGGCTCCTGATTTCATGGGATTACCTCGAAAAGATTTTCCCTGCAAATACAATTAAGGACATGTTCAAGTTCTACTCCGAAAATATCCAGGCTCTTGCCGATAGCGGAGAAATGTCTTCAGAGGATCCTGAATTTATTGAATCTGTCAATAAATACAACCAGACTAGTGAAAAATTTGAGATCAAGCATCCTCTCACCTATATCATTGATTCTTTTGACAAGTTCAGCGCAAAGACCGCTATCAAGGATTCAACAAGAAGCCTTACCTATGGCGAACTCAAGAATGCCGTAAGCCATGCTGCCAAGTATCTTGAGGACAAAGGAGTTGTTGTAGGTGATTCCGTAGGCATCCTGGTTCAGAAGAATGTACAGACTGTTGTAAGCATTCTCGCCACCATGGCAGCAGGCGCAACCTACATTCCCATTGACTACAAGTGGCCCAAGGAACGCCAGAACTTCATTCATGAGAATTCAAATTGTCGAATGACTGTTGATCCGAATGAAATAGAGCTTGACACAACGAGCTATGTAGACTGCTTTAGGCCCAATTCAAATCTAGGGGCAACTGCCTATGTGATTTACACATCCGGAAGTACGGGTACTCCAAAGGGAGTTTCCATTGCCTATGGAGCCATGGTCAATACGATTCTCGACATTAACAAACGCTTTGGCGTAAGTGAAAATTCCACAATTCTTGGGCTTTCTTCTTACTGTTTCGACTTGAGCGTTTATGATATCTTTGGTTCACTTTCTACCGGTGCCGAACTGGACATCGCAAAGGACATTCAAGAAACTGCCGAAATCAAGAGCTTTGTTGACAATGCAAAGGCTATTCTCTGGAACTCCGTTCCCGCTGGCATGGAACTATTCATTGACAGCCTCCCCGAAGACTATGTCAACGAAGAACTCAAATCGGTACTTTTGAGTGGAGATTGGATTTCCGTTACGCTTCCTGACCGCATTCACAAGCATTTCCCCAACGCAAATGTGTATAGCCTAGGCGGAGCAACCGAAGCATCCATCTGGTCCATCTATTACCCCATTACCAAGGTTCCTAGCGAATGGAAGAGCATTCCCTACGGCTATCCGCTCGCTAACCAGACCATCTACATCCTCACTGACGAACTTGAAATTTGCCCCCCGGAAATCAAGGGTGAAATTTACATTGGTGGCGTAGGCGTTGCCCAAGGATACGCCAATAGCCCAGAAAAGACTGCAGCGGCATTTATTGATCACAAAAAATACGGTCGCATTTACAAGACTGGCGATTTTGGAAAATTCAGCAGTGAGGGCTATGTCATTTTCCTCGGGCGCAAGGATTCCCAGGTAAAAATTGGCGGCTACCGCATTGAGCTTGGCGAAATTGAACAATGCATGCAGAGCATCGATGGAATCGAAGCAGCAGTTGTCATTGTCAATGCAAACAAGCAACTTGCCGCATTCTACACAGGGGAAAATATTTCAAAGGATAAGCTGAGTTCCGAGCTTTCAAAGTTCCTGCCTAGCTATATGGTTCCGCATCTTTATCAAAACCTTGAAAAGATGCCTCTCTCGCCAAATGGCAAGATTGATCGCAAGGCTTTGTCTAGCGTAGCCTGCAAAGGAACAACCGAAAAAGAACCAGTCGAAAAGAACACCTTCCTCACAGGAATTCAGCAAAGAATCCTAAGAGTCTGGAAGAAAGTCCTTGAAATTCAGAAACTTGACGAAAAGATGGATTTCTTTGAACTCGGTGGCGATTCCATCAAGGCCCAGCGTATTGCCCAGCGTATTGAAAAGGAATTCAACGTTCGCATACCTTTTAGCTCCATTCTCAACGCTAAATCGGCTCTTGGATTTGCTCAATTTGCAGAATCCAAGATTAATGAAAGCGTAAAGCCCGCAAGCGCAGACATTCAAAAAGCAAGCGATGTATCCAAGAACAAGACATTTCCTCTCACAGGAGTCCAGCTTGCTTACCTTAATGGAAGGAACGAACACTTTGAACTTGGAAAGTACAACGCTCACTACTTCTTTGAAATCGATACGGAATATGAGGCAGTTGATGTCGAAAATGCAATCAACCAAGTTGTCAAGAAACATGATGCTCTGCGAGCAATTTTCCTTCCCCAGGGCATTCAGAAGGTTCTTGTCGATGTGCCAAGGTACCATGTAGAGGTTGTACACTGCAACATCGAAAACCATGAAGCAGAAATCATGCGTCTCCGCAATGAGCTTTCGCACCACTGCTACAAGCATGATACTTGGCCGCTATTCACCTTAAAGATGGTTGAATGGGATAACCACAAGGTTTTGTTCTTTAGCTTTGACCTGATGGTCTGCGATGGCGACAGTATGCAGATTTTCTTCTCGGACATCGCAAGAATTCTCCGTAAGCAGCCTTTCGAAAGCGAAATCAACTATTCTTACGAACAGTACATTCGCGATCTTGACTATTCAAAAGATTCAAAGCGCATCGAAGAAGATAAGTCCTACTGGATGGAAGAAATCAAGAACTTTCCCTCGTACCCCCATGTTCCTACAGTCATGAAGCTCTCTGACTGCAAGGAATATACCATGGAAAGGAAAAAAGCGGTCATCTGCAAAAAAACCTGGAAACAGTTCAAGGCCGTAGCCAAGAATCACAGAGTTTCTCCGTCCGCACTTCTCTGCACAATTTACGCAAAGGTTCTCTCCAGATGGTGCAACCAAGAAGATCTATTGCTGAACCTTACCGCCTTCGAAAGGAAGCCTTTCCATAGGGATGTAGAAAAGATCATCGGTGATTTTACCAAGTTGCTACCCCTCTCGTTGAGTGTCAAGGAAAAGGATTTATGGACCTCGGCAAGCTACGTCCAGGAACGCATCATGACGGGTCTTGAGCATCTTTCCTTTGACGGAACAGAGATTATGCGCGAGCTCGCTAAACAAAGCGGACAGTTTGGCAAGGCGCTTCTCCCAGTCGTTTTCACATGCGTACTCTTCGATTCTCCGGAAAACTACTACGAAGTCCTTGGAAAGCTCCGCTACTCCATTTCCCAGACACCACAGGTGTTTATTGATAACCAGATTGCCGAAATGGAACAGAAACTTTTCATTTCCTGGGATATCGTCAAGGAAATCTTTGATCCAGAAGTTATCGATGCCATTTTTAACGACTTTGTAGAAAACATCCGCTACATTGCCGCAGGTGAACAGAATTTGCTGTTCTTCGGCATCAATAGCCAATGGGGTAAGTACAATCCGCCCATGCACGAATCCCCCATGGAGACCATGATTGGACTTGTAAACAAGGCTTTAAAACTATACCCGGAACAGACTGCAGTCGTAAACAAGGGCGATTCCATTACTTACGAAGCGTTAGACAAGCTTTCAAACCAGATTGCGCACCTGCTTAAGCAAAAGGATGTAAAACACGGCGACCGAGTAGCAGTCCTTGGCGAACGCAAGATTGAAACAATCGCAAGCATTGTTGGCATTATGAAGGCCGGCGGAGTCTATGTTCCTGTAGATGTAGCTTACCCCAAGGAACGCATTGACTTCATTATGCAAGATGCATGCTGCAAGCTTCTTCTGAGCAAGGCATTCCTTGAACAGGAGCATGTGAAAACTCTTGATAGCACTGACGTTCCTGCAACAAGCTACCCCGAAGACGAAGCCTACATTATCTACACATCAGGTAGTACCGGCAAGCCCAAGGGCGTTGTCATGCAGCATGGAGCCGTAGCCAACACAATTATTGACATCAACGAACGAATTGGCCTCAATAAGAACGACGCTCTCATCGGCATTTCTTCCATTTGCTTTGACCTGAGTGTCTATGATATCTTCGGAAGTCTGAGCAGCGGAGCAAAGCTTGCACTCGTGAACGACGCAAGGAACATGGACGAAATTTGCAATACAGTAGCATGCGAAAACGTAACCGTATGGAACTCCGTCCCAATCCTATACGCCATGGCAATGCAGCATAGGATCCATGCAAATATTTCTACAGAGTTGAAACTCAGGAAGGTTTTGCTTTCTGGAGACTGGATTCCTCTAGATATCTGTACCACCTCCAAGAATGCTGGCTCCAAAGCAGACCTCATCAGCCTCGGTGGCGCAACAGAAGCAGCCATCTGGTCCATAGCCTATCCGTTCAGTGAAGTAAAACCTGAATGGAACAGTATTCCTTACGGTATGCCGCTCAAGAACCAGATGTTCTATGTGCTGAACAAGAACCTTGAACTCTGTCCCGTTGAAACGGAAGGTGACTTGTTCATCGGTGGCATTGGCCTTGCCAAATGCTACAACAACGATCCTGAAAAGACTTCCAAGGCGTTTATTGACCACCCGAAACTTGGGCGAATTTACCGCACGGGTGACGTAGGAAAGCTCAAGAAGGAAGGCTACATTGAATTCCTCGGACGTTCCGATAACCAAGTAAAGCTTCACGGCTTTAGGATTGAACTTGGTGAAATTGAATCGGCAATTCTGCATACAGGTTACGTCCAGGAAGCTGTGGCTACAATGAAGGACATTCCGGGAAGCGGAAAACAGATCATTGCCTATGTGACAAAGACTTCTGTTGATAACGCAGAGAAGGTTTTAAAGGCCGAAATTTCAAAGACCCTTACGGAATATATGATTCCTTCGCGCATTGTCGTGCTAGAAGAACTTCCACTCAGTGCCAATGGAAAGGTTGACCTGAAGAGTCTCCCCCTCCCCGAAGCTATGGCCAAGGAATCGGAAAACCTTTCAAAGGAATCCTTTGACACCTACACCGAAACTGAAAAACAGCTGGTTACCATCTGGAGAAATGTTTTCGAAAACCAGAATATCCTCCTGGAAGACGACTTCTACTCTCTCGGTGGAGAATCCATCATCCTTATGAAGCTTGTGGATACCATTACAGCAGAAATGGGAAAGACAGTCACCATTGATGACATTCTTCAGGCTGTAAATATCAAGGAGCTATCTGCAAAACTTTCGTAATTTCATGACTGAGCCGACTGCGCTGCACTGCATGGCAGTGCAAGGCTATTAAAAAAGGTTCCCATTCAGAAAGAATGGGAACCTTTTTTATGTTAAAGGGAAATATACAAAATATAAACCCCATAAAATGACGCAAAATTTTTACACACAAAATTTTGTTCCATATAAGAATAGAAACGTCATGGATTCTATCGCCTCTTCGAGGCTCCAGAATGACTCGCTTTTCGTCACCCAGGAGGGAGGTACGACCGATAGATCCATTGACGAAATATTCTAGATTTGTGGGACGTATGGAGAAGTCGCGAGAGATTTATGCAGACGTATTGCGGGTGCTAGCAGCGTTCACTGTAGTGTTCCAGCATACGGTGACTTCCGTATGGTACACGGTTCCTGTAGATTCTAGTGACTTTGCCGCACTGAACTTCCTCAATAGTCTTTCCCGTTTTGGCGTAGGCGTGTTCATCATGATCAGCGGAGCATTCATGCTTTCGCCCAAGTACCCGCACCCGCCAGAGAAAATCTTAAAGCACAACCTCCCCCGCACTTTGATCCCCCTAGTATTCTGGGTGATTTTCTACGGAGTCGTAGAACAGATTAACGTGAACATCGTTGACGGAAGTTTTGCTGCGGGTGATATCGCAGGCATCGTCACGGATGTGCTGTCAGCCCCACTCCTCCTGTTTACAAAACCCGCAGGACATCTCTGGTTCTTATACACCATCGTAGGTCTCTACATCCTGACGCCGCCCCTTCGGGTCTTTACCGAACACGCCTCCCGCAAGATGTTGCTTTACGTCATCGGGATTTTCTTTGCCTTCGGGCTACTGCTCCCTACGGCAAGTCACCTGCTGGCAAAGTTCGCCGACTTTAATCTGTACAAGAACATCAGCATTCAGGGAGCCACCTCCTTCGTGGGCTTCTACCTGACAGGATACTACATCGCAAACTTCGGGATAAGCGCTAGAGCCCGCAAGTTTTTGTATGGAGCGGGACTAGCCTCGTGGATTGTGGCATTCGTTGCCGCCACCTACATTAGCGAACTTCACGACGCACCCAACGAATACTTTTTCGGGAACTTCAGGCCAACGACATACCTGATGGCAGCAGGAATATTTGCGGCCATGCGGGCGGCCTTCAGCAAGGAATCCCGCGACGTACAATCCGACGTACAATCCGGCAACGTTCAATCCCGTGAACAGTCCAATGCGCAAAGTCGCAAGATAATTCTCCGGAAGGTCACAAACATCGCCTTGAATTTTTCCGGATGCATGATGGGCGTATACCTCATTCACCCGCTGTTCATCAAGGCTTTCTACGGCCTCCATTTAACAATCCTGGAGCCTCACCCCATCGTAACCGCACCTCTCGCTGCCATCGCCTTCTACGTGATATCCACAGCAGTCGTGTACGCCTTCCGAAAGATCCCCGGCATCAAGAAAATCCTATAAGACAAGGGATTTTTACCAATCAAAGGACAAAAAAGGCCCGCATTCTCCTGCGGACCTATTTTTAGACCACCATAGTCCTTCGGCGGACACATCGCTCGAAAAACCAAGCTTACCGAGGCTCCTTAGCAACCTTAGCCGTTCTGCTGTTCGCTGGTGCTAAGCAGGTATGCGTTAATGAAAGGCTTGATCTTGCCATCCAGAACGCCGGCGGTGTCAGAGGTTTCTACGCCAGTGCGCAGGTCCTTTACCAGCTGGTAAGGCTGCAGAACATAGCTGCGGATCTGGCTACCCCATTCCACCTTCTTCTTTTCAGCCATGCGAGCGTCGCGCTTGGCTTCTTCTTCGAGGCGGTAATGTTCGGCCACCATGGTCTTCAGCATCTTGTAACAGGTTTCGCGGTTCTGGATCTGAGAACGTTCCGTCTGGCAGCTAGCCATAATACCCGTAGGCAAGTGAGTCATACGGACTGCAGAGTCCGTCTTGTTGATGTACTGACCACCGGCACCGCTACTGCGGTAGGTATCCACGCGCACATCAGCCATATCCAGGTCGAATTCCACGTCTTCGTGTTCGGGGTACAGGTACACTGCGGTAAAGCTGGTGTGGCGACGGGCATTGGCATCGAAGGGGCTAATGCGAACCAGGCGATGCACGCCGATTTCGGAACGGAGCAAGCCGTAGGCGTTTTCGCAGGTCACTTCGATAGTTGCGCTCTTAAGGCCGGCATCTTCCGCTTCCTGGAAGTCTACCACCTTGAAGTCCATGCGTTCACGTTCAAAGAAGTGGGTATACATGCGGAACAGCATCAAGGCCCAATCCTGGGATTCGGTACCACCGGCACCCGGGTGGATAGACAGCAAGCAGGCGCAAGCGTCGTCAGGGCCATTCAGCATCTTCTTGAATTCCATCTCTTCGATCTTGGCCTTAAGGTCAGCGATATCCGTTTCGATGGACTTGGTCAAATCTTCGGACTCTTCGTCCTTGCTCATTTCATAAAGTTCGGCCAGATCATTGCAAATGGAAGAAACTTCAGTCCACTTGTTCAGAAGATCGCGAAGGTTGCCGATCTTCTTCATCATGCCCTGAGCCTTTTCCTGGTCATTCCACAGGTTCGGGTCGTTGGAGTCCTTTTCCAACACGTAAAGTTCTTCGGTCTTTGCCTCTAAGTCAAAGATACCCCCAGAGCTTATCGATACGCGCACGCAAATCAATCAGCCCGGTATGTGTAGTCTGGAAAGCCATTCAAAATCTCCATTCAAGGTTCGAGGCCACAGGTTTGAGGCCCGGAGTAAAACTTCTATTAAAAAAAGCAACGGCTTGAATCCACCGCTGCCTTTTTCAATTATTTAAGCGGACTAAACCGTAAGCGGATTAATTATTGCCGCCGATTGCCTGAGGCGGAGTGTACTTGGCATCAAGGTACTGAACCTTGTAAGTCTTGCCAAGGCCATCCAGGTAAGCCTTCAGCTGAGCCTGGCGATCCTGTTCAGCCTGCACGCGCAGGATGTAGTCGATCTGGTGCTTGTAGCTATCATACTTACCGTCATTACGTTCGGTAAGCATAAAGATTGCAACGCCGTCCTTGTCGGTGTAGACTTCGGTAATTTCGCCCACCTTGATCTTGGCAATGGCCTTGCCCAGAGCGTCGTTACCCTTAACGAACTTGGGAACCACACCGCCGGTCTTCTTGGCAGTCTGGTCGTCGCTGTACATGGCAGCCAGCTGTGCGAAGGTAGCCTTCTTGGAGCGAACCTGTGCTGCAAGACCCTTCAGCATATCCTTGGCGTCAGCCACTTCCTGAGCAGACTTGCCTTTGGTGCTGATCACGATACGGGCACCGCTAACGGAGTCGTTAATGGCAACCTTAGACTTGTTCAGTTCCCAGAAAGCTTCACGCTGCTTTTCGGTAGGATCCTTAGGATACGGAACCTTCTTTTCGAGAATAGCTTCGCTCTTCAGCTGATCTTCGATCTTTTCCTTGAACTGAGCCATGGTGGTGTTGGACTTCTTCAGTTCCTTCTGGAAAGCGTCTTCGCTGGGGAACTGAGCCTTGAAAAGCTTGGTCAGGCTGTCGACCTTGGCTGCCGGAACCTTAATGCCCTGCTTCTTGCATTCCAGCTTGATAAGTTCCTGGCCAACCAGGTTGTCGATGACTGCGTAACGGAGCTGTGTCATCGTCTGCTCGTCAATCTTCTTGCCGCGGAACTGCTGTTCGCCGAGCATCTTGGCAAGGCTATCGATCTTGCCTGCAGAAATACCAGTCTTTTCGACACGAATCACATCCAGGCTCTTGGAATTCATCAACTGTGCAGAAGCGATGCTAGCAGTCAAAAGCAGAGCGGCAGCACCACGAGAAATCAATTTAAGGGACATTATATCATCCTTGTTAAAAATTTTCCGGCAATAAAGATAGCAAAAAAGAAGATGGGAAAGTCGCAAGACAAGGGCGTTGAACTTGTTTTCATTATTTTTCGTTAATAAGGGATGTAATTTTTTATTTTTCGCAGACAAGGAACGCAAACCTATAAGGAGAACATCGTGGAGCTGCAGCACAAGGATAGCACCCAAAGCAAGGGAACCTGCACATGTTCCTGGTGCAAGGGTTCAGGAAAGCGTGGTCGTAGAACGTGCCCGGATTGCAATGGTTTAGGAACCCTTCACCTGGTGGACTGCCCCGACTGCCTTGGAACCGGAGTTTCAAGAGACAGAGGCGTCTGCAAAACCTGCAAGGGCAAGAAAGCCGTCTCCAGCGTAGAAGCCGATAGAATCCATACAGCACGAGAAAAATACGACGGCTACTTGCAAAATCCCGCAGGCGTGTTCTTCAAATCCATCGCCTGCTATATCGCGATCGCCTTTACCGCCAGATCGGTATGGGACCAGATGTGCGTCACTCTAGAGTTCCTTTTTGATGCGGAGATGATATTCCCCTCCGGATTCATATTGCTCTTGGCACTAAGCATTCTCTTCAAACAATGGAATAACCTTATCAAGGGCTCCACCAACGATGCCGACGGTTCAAAACCGCGCACCATAGGAACAGTCCTTTTTATCGTGGGAATCCTGACCGCCATCATTGCAGGCCCCGTTACGTCAGACGGATTCGGCTGGATGGAAAGCAAGGCCAAAAACACTCTTAACGACAAAATCCTTAAGTCTAGTTCAGTCCAATGCCTAGAGGTAGAATTATCCAGAAAGGTCGACTACACCTACTTCGGCAAGGCCAAAATGAGTAACGGAGAATCAAAGGATATTGTCGCCCGATTCGTGAAGACAGGCCGTTCCCACACCAAGCACAGTCATCTAAAATTCAAAGTAACGGTCGACCTTCTGTAAAGAATCAAACAAACAACATAACAAAGCAAGCCTGTCAGAAAAGACAGGCTTGTTTTGTTTGATAAAAAAGTCAAATTTTGAACGATCTAAAATGTTTTTTCACGTGTCTTAGGCAATTCAAGTTTTTTGCGCATGGCCAAAAGACGAAGGCTAAAGGTAAAAGCCGTAGTGATTAAAATTCGCGGAGTACTGCCCAGGTTGGCAAACTCTAACACATAAAACAATATACCGCCAATCAGGGCCGCCGTTGCATAAAAGTCGCTTTTTAGCACCTGGGGAATTTCGCTGACCAGCAAATCGCGAATCAACCCACCACCAGCCGCAGTAATGGCGGCAAACAAAATAACAGAGTAAGGTCCAGCCGCCATAGCGCTAGCCTTTGCTGCACCAACCGCAGTAAAGAAGCCTAGCCCCAAGGCATCGGCCACAAGAATAAAAACTCGGATTTTCCGAATCTTCTTGCGCATGAGCAAGTAGAAAAAAGCTCCCACGATGCAAATAGGAAAATAAATCGGATTGGTCAGAGCCGCTGGCGGAGTAGCCCCCAGCATCACATCGCGCAGGATACCTCCCCCAACTCCCGTAACCGTGGCGAGAACAATAAGGCCAAGCCAATCCAGCCGGTAACGCACCGCCTTTTCCGCCCCAGAAATCGCGAAGGCAAAAGTACCCAGAATATCAAGAATCAAGAGAAGCATAAACGAACGCAAATATAGAAAAGGGGTACATACAAAAAAAGAAGCTAGCCTTTTCCAGACTAGCTTCTTTTTCAACTTTTAAAATCTGAATATTAATTTGAATCAGAACTAAAACTTGATTCAAGATTTAATTAGTACCAAGCGAGAGCAGGAGCCTTGGCCGAAGGCGTACAAGCATACGACGAGAGCCAAGGCGACGAACTATCGCGAAGCGTAATAATTAAATCTTAGCCCAGAGTTACTTCGACCTTATGAACGCCAGAAGTGAACACCGGTGCGACGTTGGAATCAACTTCCTTACCGTCGACGACCATCTTGGCAACGCCCTTGCAGACGTGCTTCGGGTTCTTCACGGACACTTCGTAGGTAGCGCCACGGAACTTACGGGTCACCTTGAATTCGCCCCATGCGGACGGAATGCAAGGATCAACGATCAAGCCCTTGAAGCTAGCGCGAACACCGATGATGAACTGGGTAGCAGCCTGGTAGGTCCAAGAAGAGGTACCGGAGAGCCATGCGTTACGGCCCATACCGAACTGCTTGTGTTCGTCACCGAGGATGTTCTGCGGATAGCAGTACGGTTCGGATTCGAATTCGTCAAGCTTGACGTTCTTTGCAGCGGGGTTAATCTGGTTGTAGTACTGGAATGCCTTGTCGCCACGGCCCAGGATGGTTTCAGCGATCATCACCCACGGATTGGTGTGGAGGAAGATACCGCCGTTTTCCTTTGCTCCGGGAGGATAGGTGGAGATGCCACCAACGGTCGGATCGAAGCCGCGGTAACCCGGAGTAGAGCTCTTAACGCCGTTAGCGGTGTTCAGGAGCTTGTTCAAGCTGTCCATGCCCTGCACTGCACGTTCGCCATAAGCGATACCGGACATCACAGACCAAGACTGGCTGTTACAATAGATCTTACCATACTTGGCCTTGTTGGTACCGTATGCGGTGCCGTCCTTGCCAAACCAGCGGATCCACCACTTGCCGTCCCAAGCGCAGTCGTTGAATGCCTTCTTGACATCTTCGTACCAGCCCTTGTACATTTCGACAGATTCCTTGTCGCCGAGAGTTTCGCAGATGTCCATCATTTCGAGAAGGGCCTTTGCGTACAGACCGGTGTTGAAGGAGGATTCTGCACCCAGCGGCAGGTTCATGCAGTCGTTCCAGTCAGCGAAGCCGAGGAGCGGAAGACCGTGCTTACCGAGGTGAGTGCGGCTGAAGTTGACAGAACGCTTGAGGTGTTCGAGCACGGTGCCCTTTTCACGCTGAGCGCGCTTCTTGCCAGCTTCGTAGAACGGAATTTCTTCCTTGAGGAGTTCCAGCTTGCCAGTTTCCTTGAGGTAGTTGGCAACGGTGAGAACGATCCACAGGTGGTCGTCACCATACCAGTCAGCGTAAGCCGGGTTGCCGTTTTCATCGAGCACGCCCTTCTTTTCGCGGGAGTCACCGGCGTTAGCTTCGTTGCCGTTGTCTTCTTCAAGAGCAAGCGGAGCGTACTGGTGCATAGCGTTACCTTCCGGACGCTGTACGGAGAGCAGGTTCTTAGCGAGAACCAGAGCTTCTTCCGGCATGTGGCTCATAACGCCCATGAGGTCCTGGCTGGAGTCACGGTAACCGATACCGCGGCTGGTGCCGTAGCCTAGCTGGTACAGAGACAGGTAGCGAGACCAGTTCTTGGTGGTGTGGCACTGACGAGGATTGTGCACGTTCACCATGGAGTTGAAAGCTGCATCCGGGGTTTCCACCTGGATGGTAGAGAGGTACTTGACCCAGAACTGAGCCAGATCTTCGAAAGCCTTGTCGACGTTCTTGAGGTCGCGGTACTTCTTGATAGCCTTAGCAGCAACCTTGAGAGACTGTTCCTGACCGAGCTGAGTGCAGGTACGGAAAGTCTTCTTGGCAGCGATCTTGCCAGCGTGGATCATGAGAGCTGCGATATTGTCGCCGCGGTCGCATTCGCTGTTAGAAAGTTCCTTGTTCTGGAGAGAGAGCGGATTTGCCCAGGAACCCATTTCGTTGGAGCCCAGGAACACGCGACGGTCGCCGTCGAAGCTCTTGATCGGGCAGTCAGCGGTAACGTAGTTCACGGCGAAATCACGCTTCATGTAAGCGTACTGTTCGAGAACGACGTGGCCAGACTTTTCGGGATGAGCCTTGAGAGTCATGGTCTGGGGAACCCAGTCAGCGTTGGTGAGCTGCTTTTCAGCTTCGAAGTGGCTGAATTCGTAAACGGGGATGATATCCACTTCCTTAGCGGCACCACCGAGGTTGGTCACCTGGATGTCCTGGAGGAGAGTGTTAGAGCCAGTCGGCACGAAGATGGTCACCTGAACGGCGAGACCGAAAGCTTCGGCATTCCAACGCATGTAGGACAGACCAACGTGGCATTCCCACTTGTCCATCTTGGTGAGGGTCGGAACTACGAACGGAGAGAAAATCTTGTAGCCCTTGCCATCCTTGACGCGGATGTACACAGTGCTTGCCTTGAAGTCAGAGCAGGGCATCTGTGCAATGTACTTGGTAATACGGTTCAGAGCCGGGTCGCCCTTGCAAACCAGGGTACCACCGGTAGTATCAACGATACCGCCGAAGTTCAGAGTACCAACATAGTTGCACCACTTGATCGGGGTTGCCGGGTTGGTGAGAACGTATTCTTTCTTAGCGTCATCGAAGTAGCCGTACTTAGCAGCGGCCTTAGCGGTCACCTTCTTTGCAACGGGCTTCTTTGTCTTTGTTGTAGCCATTTTATCTCCGTTAGAGGGGTTAGTAAAAATTTTGTTAAAAATTTAGAAATAAAAAAAAGAGGCATGAGCTTTTTAAGCCCAGGCCCCCCTTAAAAAACATTATTTTTCAGTGCTTTCTGCAGAAACTTCACCATCTTCCATGTTGAAAGGACGGCTGCCGAAGTTGATGTAGAAATAACCATCCAACTTCTTGCTGCGCAGCGGGTCACGCAGGATGCCAATAGCGGCACGCACATACTTCAGTTCAACAAGAATGTGGTCACGGCTCATGCAGTTCAGGAACGGTCCTTCGGGATACAAGGTAGGACGCGGTTCGTTGGCGATCATCTTTTCGAGAGCCTCGATTTCCTGGACCAGTCGACGTTCGTGAGCTTCCAGAGTGCGAATAACTTCCTTGTTTTCGGCACCGAACAGGAATGCAAAACCCAAGGTACGGGGATCATCATTGAAGCCGGTCAAGTGCTTCAGCACTTCCTTTCTCAGAACGTCCCTACCCTTATCGGTAATGTTGAACACCACACGTTCCGGACGGTTACCGTCGCGTTCGGTGCGGCCCTTGATGCATTCATTCTTTTCGAGAGTCGTAAGGCGGTTGTAGACCGTCGAGGTGCTCAAGTTAGCCCATCTATCAAGTTCACGTTCACGCACTTCGGTAATGATATCATAGCCGCTGCGTTCATGCTCAAGGATAAGTCCCAAAAGCACCAAATCATAACGATTCATAGCCCAATTCCTTCTTAAAGTACCCTTACAAAGTACAACTTGCAAAACTATTCCAAGTTGTAATATAGGCTTTTTTTTAAAGAGCGAACAAGAAAGTGTAATTTTTTTCGCACTTTTTTCTAATAATCTGCATTTTTCGGTGCGATTAAACAAAAAAAATGGGGCTTACCGCCCCAATAGAACCGCTAACCTTTTTTAGGCATTTTAGCCTTGGCCACCAGCATAAAGACCATGGTCAAAAATCCACCGGTCACCAGCATGGCCGAAGCACTCACGGCAATATCGCCCAAGCCAACAATCGGCGAAGCGATACCGCCCATCAGGAAGCCGGCTGCCCCCATGGCGGCGGAAGCGGTGCCTGCATTCTTGCGTTCGGCGTTCAAGGCCAGGGCGCTGGCGGGCGGCTGCATCAAGCCGAACATGAAGGTCGTGACCATGAAGCTCAACTGCAACAGAGGCAGCGGCGCATGGGTCAAGAGGCAGGCGGCAACGGCAAGGCTTGCAAAGAACACACCGAAGCCCGCAATCTTGATGGCAGTGCGATCACTGCGGATCTTGCCGGAAGAGGCGCAGCCCACCGCCGTACAGAAGGCGATCAAGGCAAAGCAGAAACTAAAGCCCATGGGAGAAAGGCCATACAGTTTCTGGAAAATGAAGGGCGACGAAGCGATGTAGCCAAACAGCACGATCATGGAAGCGGAACAAACCGCAAAATAGCGGACGAACTCCCTGTTGCGGAAGACGTCTACATACAAGGTAAAGCTAGAAAGTAACGGCTTCTGACTGCGACGGCGAGGCGCAAGACTTTCCTGGAACTTCCCTGCCATAAACAGCAAGATGAAACCGTAAACGAGAAGCACCGCAAAGGTTCCCTTCCAGCTCATAAAGTTCAGCAGGAAGCCGCCCAGCACAGGTGCTGCAATAGGAGCCACCCCATTCACGGCGCTGACCATGGCCAAAAACTTTGTCAGCACCGGGCCGCGGTAACTATCGGCAGAAACAGAACGGGCGATCACGATGCCGCCAGATGCCGCAAGACCTTGAATCAAGCGGCAGATATTAAAGGTGGCAATGTCCGGGCTCACGATACAGGCCATGGTACCGAAAACGAACAGCACAAGGCAAATCAGGAGCAGTCGCTTGCGACCATACTTATCGCTAAGAGGACCAATGAACAGCTGACCGATGGAGAGCCCCAGCATACTCATGGTAAGACTCAACTGCGAAGCAGAAGGCGTCGCCTTAAAGTAGTCAGCCAGGTTCGGCAAAGCCGGCAAGTAGAGGTCTGTAACGAAGGGCCCGAAGGCAGAAAGCATTCCCAGAAGGAACATCAAGAACGTGAATTTTGATTTGGAACTCACGAATTTATCCTTATAAAATCAACAGGAGCCTTACACCAAACAGCGGTTTCTCGTTGATTTCGCGTGCCAACGATAGAAATTTTCAGAAATTCGTTCAAGGGAGTTTGCTGGCGATTCAAATGCGCGAAATCTCGCAGATTGGGCGAAACCACGCAAACTGGCGGTCTAAACGTTCAAAAAGCACTTCTTGACCGCCAAATTTTCAGTGTTTCTACCGCAGGGTGGCTGTCAAAACCACCTAAAACGACATTTTGACAGCCATTTTACCGCACAACACACGTCTTTGAGCACCATGCCACCCCAAAACTTGCGTGAACACATAAAAAATGGCGGTCTAAACGCCTAAATAACGTCTTTAGACAGCCATATTTCCACAAAATACCAGTAAATGCCCCCAAAAGTGGCGGTCAAATCCGAATAAAACCGATTTTCGACAGCCACTTCCACCTATTTTGACAGCATCTTTCGCCAAAAACACATCTTTACGCCTTACAGCTGAAACGTCCACACAACGCCTCACAGCAGGAACTGCTGCACCAACAATTCAATGGTTTTCGAATTCACCGGGCGTACATCATTCTCCATGGTGTAAATCAAGTTGACTCCATGGATATAACCATCCATTGCATAGCTATCTAGCTTCCTAAAAGTTTTCACCTGGTAGTCCTCATCATTCATCCGCCCGAAGTGTTCCCAAATAAATTCTTCCCGAGTGCGGACGTTCAAGCATGTGAAATCCGGATAGACGACTCGCCCGCTTGATAGCCTCAACGGATATTCATAGCGGTACGGCACCCCCATCTGATTCAACATATTCGCGATGATGACTTCAGACTTTGAGCGGACTCGCTCCCCTTTGACGGTGGTCAGCAGAACTTCGTCTTCATAAAAAAGCTTCCCCTGATATTCCACCTTCTGCCAGCGTTCTGCGTAAAGATCGTCAGGTAAATAAATGGGACTAAGAAGCTGACAACGACCAGGTCCCTGTGCAGTGAAGCTATTTTCAATTTCTAGACGATTCAATTCCTGCAAGGCAAATTTCAACGAATCTGCACCGCGGGTAAACGCCTCCGTCATAGTCTCATTGTACGACCGTTGCGCCAACCCGCAAGCCAAGTTCCTCTGCGACGTCGGGATATAAGTCCCTCTTGATCCCACCTGCTTGCTATTCTCTGCCACATGAAAATACTGATATGAACCTCGGTGGGGCGAAACCCGAAGACGACCTATCGGGAAGGTCTTAAGCGTCGCACGAATTTTCTTTGCAGCCCCCTCCATTTCACGGATGCACGATTCCAACAGCGGCATAATCTTCGGAAAAGACATCTTCTGAATTTCCATACTTCTCATTTTTCCTCCAAACAAAAAAAACTGCACTTTCTAGGCACCCAAAATCCAGTTCGCAAACCGTTATGGGGATATAGAAAATGCAGCTTAATTGACAAATAATTTGTCGTTTAATCTGGTATGGGTAATATAAAAAAAACGGGTCGCAACCGTTAAGCTGCGAACCGTTTTAATGGCTAGATCCTTCGCCTTTCGGCTCAGGATGACACCTAAGACAATTATGCCTGGCGCTCTACGAGCGCAGTCATAACGCCTCGGTCATGCCGATTCAAGCGAGCTTGATCGGCGCGACACTCGGCTGATTAAGCCTTGTTCAGACGATCCTGGATCATGTCGATGATGTCGTTCAGTTCCTTCGGAAGGTGAGCGCCGAACTTCGGATAGTGATTTTCCTTAACGTCAGCGAGTTCCTTCTTCCAGCCTTCAACATCAACGGAAGTGATGGCGGGGAGAGTCTTCTTGTAGCATTCAGCGAGGCCTTCAACATTGAGGGCGCCGTCTGCCGGCATCAGACCAATCGGGGTTTCCTTAGCATTGTCAACGCCGTTGCAACGGTCGAAGATCCAAGCGAGGACGCGGCTGTTGTCGCCGTAACCCGGCCACATGAAGCCACCCGGAAGTTCTGCATTGTCAGCGTCCTTACGGAACCAGTTGACGTAGAAGATCTTGGGGAGCTTGTCTTCGGTAGACTTCTTACCGATTTCGATCCAGTGCTTGAAGTAGTCACCCATGTTGTAGCCGCAGAACGGGAGGATTGCGAACGGGTCGCGACGGATCTTACCGACTTCAGCAGCGTTAATGGTGGAAGCAGCGGTGATTTCGGAACCAACGATGGAGCCGAGGAACACGCCGTGGTTCCAGCTCAGGGACTGGTGAACCAGAGGAATGGTGGACGGACGACGGCCACCGAAGAGGATTGCGGAGATCGGAACGCCTGCCGGATTTTCCCATTCTTCAGCAATGCAGGGGCACTGATATGCCGGAGCGGTGAAGCGAGCATTGGGGTGAGCCATTTCTTCGCCCTTCGGAGCCTTGTCCTTGGGGAGAGCGTCACGGGTATTGCCCTTCCAGTCAACCAGCTTGCCAGTTGCAGGATAGCCGATACCTTCCCACCATACGTCGCCATCTTCAGTGAGAGCGCAGTTGGTGTAGATGGTGTTCTTTTCAGCAGAGATAAGAGCGTTCTTGTTGGATTCTGCGGAGGTGCCCGGAGCAACGCCGAAGAAGCCAGCTTCAGGGTTGATAGCGTAGAGACGGCCATCAGCACCAAACTTCATCCATGCAATATCGTCACCGATGGTTTCGACCTTCCAGCCCGGGATAGTCGGGATGAGCATAGCGAGGTTGGTCTTACCGCAAGCAGACGGGAATGCGCCAGTTACGTACTTAACTTCGCCCTTCGGGTTGGTGAGCTTGAGGATGAGCATGTGTTCAGCGAGCCAGCCTTCGTCGCGAGCGAGAACGGTAGCGATACGGAGAGCGAAGCACTTCTTGCCGAGCAGAGCGTTTCCACCGTAACCGGAACCGTAGGACCACACGAGGTGTTCTTCCGGGAACTGGGAGATGTACTTGAATTCAACGTCAGCGCAGGGCCAGATGCCGTTGTCCTTTTCGCCGTTGTTGAGCGGCTTACCAACAGAGTGGAGGCACGGAACGAAGTCAGCGTTCGGGTCAGCATTGAAGATATCGAGAACCTTCTTGCCGGCGCGAGTCATGATGTCCATGTTGAGAACGACGTATTCGGAGTCAGTGATTTCGATACCGTTCTTGGAGATTGCAGAACCGAGGGGGCCCATGCAGAACGGAATCACGTACATGGTACGGCCGTGCATACAACCCTTGTAGAGACCGGACATGGTCTTCTTCAGTTCAACCGGGTCGATCCAGTGGTTGGTCGGACCTGCGTCTTCTTCCTTAACGGAGGAGATGAAGGTACGGGATTCAACACGAGCCACGTCAGACGGGAGAGAACGGAACAGGTAGCAGTTTTCCTTCTTAGCGAGCTTAGTAGCGAGACCAGCGTCAACGCACTTCTGCATAAGAGTGTTGTATTCTTCAACGGAACCGTCGGTAACAACAACGTTATCCGGTTCGCACATTGCGATGACTTCTTCAACCCAAGCCTTGATCTTCGGGTGCTTGATGTCGTTCAGAGTAAGAGACATTATGAGCTCCTATTTGGTTAATGTTAAGGCGACCTGGACACGTTTTGCGCACAATTCGCCCTTTCGAGAATTTTCGAACGCTGAAAATGTATAAAAAAATCGGGTACGTCAAACGAGTTTTTTGTGAAAATGTGAGAAAAATCCTGTCCCGACCGCCCCCTGCAGTACGAGCCGAACCTATCGCATCCCCGTTTTAAAGTCTACTATTCCTGTATGAAATAAAAAATCTTACAAAAAAATTATTGTTTTTTCGCAAGAATCTCCCATTTTAGGCGAAAAATTGATAGATTAGGCAAGTAAATTTTTTCAAGCCATCTAACTACACGAGGCAATATGAGCTGGTCCTATTCTAGAGAACACCAGAAAAACATTCTCTGCATGATCATGGCCGGTGGCCAGGGCAGCCGTCTGCAGCCCCTCACCCGCGACCGTGCAAAGCCTGCCGTTCATTTCGGCGGTACTTACCGTATTATCGACTTCGTTCTGAACAACTTCATCAACTCCGGCATCTTCAAGATCAAGGTTTTGACCCAGTTCAAGTCCGACTCCCTGAACAAGCACATTTCCGCCGCCTGGAACCTGAACGCCAGCCTGGACCAGTATGTGGACCTGGTTCCCGCCCAGATGCGTACCGGCGACGACTGGTATAAGGGTACCGCAGACGCCATCTTCCAGAACATCAACCTGATTACCGACGAACGTCCGGACCTGGTTGCAATTTTCGGTGGTGACCACATCTATAAGATGGACATCAACCAGATGATCGACTTCCACCTGTCCCGCGCAGCCCTCCTGACCATCGCAGCCATCCCCGTCCCGGTGGAAGAAGCTAGCGAATTCGGCATTATCGAAGTGGACCAGGACAACCGTATGATCGGTTTCGAAGAAAAGCCCAAGAATCCCAAGGAAATGCCGGGCAATCCGGGTTACTGCCTGGCTTCTATGGGCAACTACATCTTCACCAGCAAGTTCCTTGTACGTGAATTGATGAAGGGTGCAGAAAGCGGCGCTACCGACTTCGGCAAGCACATCATTCCGGCCCTCTACAAGGACTATCCGGTCTACGTCTACGACTTCAACACCAACATCGTTCGCGGCGAACAGTCCCGTACCAAGGGTTACTGGCGCGACGTGGGTACTTTGGACGCCTTCTTCGAAGCGAACATGGACCTTTGCTCCGAAAATCCGCCGTTCGATCTTTACAACAACTACTGGCCTATCCGTACCTTCAACTGGAACCAGCCTCCTGCACGATTCTTCGCAGGCGATAACGAAGCTCATCAGGGCGCAGCTATTGACTCCATCGTGTCTTCCGGCTGCATCATCGGTGGCGGTACCGTGGTCAAGAGCATCCTCTCTCCGGGCGTATCCATCCAGAAGGACGCCATGGTCGAAGAAGCAATCCTCTTCCCCAACGTGACTATCGGCCCGGGCGCAAAGGTTCGCAGAGCCATTATCGAAAAGGGCCTGCATATTCCGGCCGGTTTCGAAATCGGCTACGACCTGGAACGCGACCGCAAGCTGTTCCACGTGACCGAATCCGGCATTGTGGTTCTCGCCAAGGACACGATTATTAAAGCTTAAAGGTTAAAGGTTAAAGGTTAAAGGTTAAAGGTTAAAGAATGCCCCGCGAAAGCGGGGCTTTATTCGTTTAATCGCTGCTGCCGGAGCTGCGAGAGCTACCCCCGCGTGGGCTCCATAAAAAGAAAAAAGAACGGTTCTTCGAGCCTACGGACAAGAGGCGAAAGGATTTCTCTAAAGAAAAATTTCTAACTTTTTAGCGTATGAGTGAAGATGTAACAAGCACACTTTCCCAAAAGGTGCAAGATATTGCAAAGTCCCCCAAGTATCGCGGGGCAATCTTCCAGATCGAGGCCGACGAAAAGGGCCTGGCACTGGTGGATGTGAAGGAAGCAAGTCTCAAGGTCTACCTGATGATCGACCCGGACTGCGACAAGATTCTCGAAACACGTTTCTTTACCTATGGCGGTCCGGTATTCACGGCCCTGGCAGACACATTCTGCAAGAAGATCCAGATGGTGACTGTAGACGACGCCTGCAAGATTACCGCAGAATCTATCGAAGAAGAATTGCGAGACGTTCCCGAAGTTCGAGCCATTGCAGCAGACGCTCCTGAAATCGGTCAGATGAACAAGCTGATTGCAAGAATTCTTGAGGAATACCCCGAGAAGAAGGCTACAGCCATCATCATCCGCGAAAAGATGGAACGCATCAAGTACCGCACCCAGACCGCAGAAGGTCGAGCCGAAGCCGATGCCGAATGGAACGCCATGACCAAGATCCAGCAGATCGAAAAGATCGAGGAATGGCTCCACAAGTCTGTCCGCGGAACGCTGCAGGGCGACGGTGGCGACCTCGAAATTCTGGACCTGGTAGACGGCAACCGCCTGAAGATCCGTTTCCAGGGAGCATGCGCCGGCTGTGGTAGTGCCATGGGCGGAACCTTGTTCTACATCGAAGACGAACTAAAGAACAATGTCTATTATAATCTGGTTGTAGAACCCGAAGACCCCCTGGATAACATCAACCCGGATGCCTCCGTATTCGGCGGTGAACCTTCTGAAACCTAAAGGTTTCAATTATGAATTACGAAGTACGAGATATAGGCTTTCACAAGTGCGGCAGCGCCGTCAAACAAAATCTCATAATTCATAATTTATAACTCATAATTTTATTAACTAACCCCCAAAGAGGATAATATGTCTGAAGAACTGAATCTCAAATTCGTTGACCCGGTACCCATGCGCTATGGTGAAAACTCTCACCAGTCCGCCGTGTTCTACCGCGACCCCACTTGCACCGAAGCTAGCCTGGCTACCGCTAAGCAGCACTGGGGCAAGGAACTGTCCTACAACAACATTGTTGACGCAGACGCAGCCCTGGAAATGGCTCGCGAATTTGCAGGTTCCAATGCAGTCGTGATCGTTAAGCACATGAACCCCTGTGGCCTGGCTACCGGCGAAAACCTCCGCGAAGCTATGGAAGCTGCATGGGCAGGTGATCCGGTGTCCGCTTTCGGTTCCGTGATCGCTGTTACCTCCAAGGTTGACCTGAACACTGCCGAATTCCTCAAGGGCAAGTTCGTGGAAATCCTCCTCGCTCCGGCATTCGACGACGACGCTCTCGAATTCCTGAAGAACAAGTCCAAGGACATCCGCCTCCTGGAAGTTGGCGAAATCAAGAAGGCCACCACTTGCAAGGTTTACAAGCATGTGATCGGCGGTATGCTGGTTCAGGATCGCGACGTTGACGTTTACGAAAAGTTCGAAACCGTTACCAAGGCTCAGTTCCCGAAGAACAAGGAAGACCTGGCCCGCTTCACCTGGATCGTTACCAAGCACACCAAGTCTAACGCCATTGTCATGGGTTACGAATACAAGCCCGGTTACTTCCAGATCATGGGTCTTGGCCCCGGTCAGCCCAACCGCATCGACTCCAACCTCCGCCTCTGCCAGCCCCGCGTTCGCGACAACGTGGCCCGCATGGAAGAAGCCAAGGAATTCTTCGACGCCGAAGGCAAGCTGATCAACGAAGCTGGTCTCAAGGCTCTGGAAGCCAAGGTGTTCAGCGAAGTCGTTATGGGCTCCGACGCCTTCTTCCCGTTCCCGGATAACGTTGAAGCCGCTCACGACGCTGGCGTTCGCTACATCGTGCAGCCGGGTGGTTCCAAGAAGGACGACCTGTCTATCGAAATGTGCGACAAGTTCGGCATGGCCATGGTCTTCACCGGCATGCGTCACTTCCGCCACTAATTTCATTAATCAGTTGCGTCGCCTCGTGCGGCGCGACTCTTTCGAATTTTTAATAGGTATCCATGATTCCAGTATCCCAAAGGGAAGCAAACCAGAAAGAAAAAGATTTGTACTACGCTGTACTTTCTTTTTTGAAGAAGATTCGTAAGGCCGGCAAGACAACCGACAAGGAATGGAACGAATACCGCTCCAGTCTAAAGGGTATCGCCGCCAACTCCGACATGGGCCGCGCCGCAGACATGTGGACTATGGACAACCTGGACCAGTTCCAGCCCGACAAGTCTCAGCTTCCTCCCCTAAACGACATGGAAACCATCGCACGGGTTTCGCCCGAATTTCTGTCCCAGCTGATGGAAGCACTCTATTACGGCATGCTGAACATCACCCAGGCCAATATGATTTCTGATGAAATCCAGGATGCTGATCCAGATTGCGTCACCTCGGCATCTCTCGAAGAACTTCTTGTGAAGCTCTGGATCGGAAACGCCAAGACTTACAGAAAAATGGTGATGAACTAATGACTCAGAAAGTTCGTGTGATTGGAGGCGGTCTCGCCGGTTGTGAAGCAGCACTGCAGTTAGCAAGTCGCGGTTTTGAAGTTCACCTTTACGAAATGCGCCCGGTAAAGCCGACCCCCGCCCATCGTGACGGCCATTTGGCCCAGTTGGTCTGCTCCAACAGCTTTAAGGCCCTCGGTGTCACAAGCGCCCACGGACTTCTGAAACAGGAATTGAGAATGCTGGGCAGTTTTCTCATGGAATGCGCCGCCGAAGCAGCCGTTCCCGCAGGCGATTCCTTGACCGTAAATCGCGACATCTTTAGCGAACTGGTAGAAGCACGCATCGCAGCCTGCCCAAACATTACCATGCACCGCGAAGAAGTTACCAGTCTCGCCGGAGACTGCCCTACCCTAGTGGCCGCAGGCCCCCTAGCCAGCGATACTCTAGCCGACGATATTTTCAAGCGTCTGGGCAGCGACCGTCTGCACTTTTACGACGCCATCGCTCCCGTGGTAGAAACCGACTCCATCGACTTTGACCACGCCTTCTATATGAACCGCTGGGAAAAGGGCGAAACCGCAGACTTCATCAACTGCCCCCTAGATCGCGAAACCTACGAGAAATTCGTGGCCGCCCTTGTGGACGCAGAATCTGTGGAACCCCGCCCCTACGAAAAGCACGAACTGTTCGAAGGCTGCCTGCCGGTAGAAGAATTGGCTCGCCGCGGTTACGAAACTTTGCGTCATGGCCCCATGCGCCCCATCGGTCTGGGCCTTGGCAATAACGGCAAGCTTTGGTACGCTGTAATCCAGCTCCGCGCCGAAAACAAGCAGAAGACTTTGTACAACATGGTAGGCTTCCAGACTCGCCTCAAGTGGGGCACCCAGAAGGAAATCTTCACCATGGTGCCGGCCCTGAAGAACGCCAACTTTGCACGCCTGGGCTGCATGCACCGCAACACCTTCATCGATTCACCCAAGTTCCTGGACAAGACTTTGCGCCTGCGCCCGGAACTGGAATGCGCCAAGGATATTCCGCCTACTTGGTTTGCCGGCCAGATTACAGGTTCCGAAGGTTACACCGAAGCAGTGGCCACCGGTTGGTATGCCGCATGGAACATGGCACAGACGCTGTTGCACGGTCATGCTGACCCGCTGCCTGACGAAAGCTGCATCGGTGCCCTAATGAACCGCCTGGTAGAAGAAAACGAAGATTTCCAGCCCATGAATTTCAACTTCGGCCTCCTCCCCCATCACGAAGGCCTGAAGAAAAAGAACAAGAAGGAAATTCTTGGTACCGCAGCAGAACGCGCTGTGCGCCAGTGGATTGCAGACCGCACCATCGGCAACGCAAGGTTTATCAACCCGCAGGCAGACGAATCATCGAACGATTAATGTCAGAAATCTTTCGGGCACCGCACATGTACATGGTGTCCTCAAGTTCAGCCTTGATTTTATCCAGGTAACATTCAATGCCTTCCTGTCCGCCGCCGTAGTACGAGATAAGCACTGGGCGGCAAATGAGGCAGGCGTCGGCGCCCATAGCGAGAGCTTTAAAAACGTCCAGGCCAGAGCGGATTCCGCCATCCACGAGGATTTTGGTCTGGTGAGCTGCGCCGGAAACTGCACCCGCTGCGCGACTTGCCGCGTTGGCACCCTTAACAGCGGCGACGATTTCCGGAAGAACCTCGGCGGTAGCGGGAGTGTCCGCCAGGACGCGGCCACCGTGATTGGAAACGATGATGGCGTCGGCACCAGCTTCCACTGCCTTCAGGGCGGTGCGGGCGCTCATGATGCCTTTGACAATAAAGGGAACCTTGGCATAAGCCTTCAATTCGCGCAGGTCTTCGATGGTCTTGGTTCCGCCACCCTTGCCGTTAAAAGTCTTTAAGTGCGGAAGACCAGCGCTATCCACCACCACACACATGGCCTGCGGTAAGCAATCCTTGTAAAGGTCCATCAAACCCATGATACCTTCGTTGGTTCCCGGATTGAAAACAGGAATTCCATTGTTCCCATGAGCCTTGCCCGATTCAATGGCACGGTCCCAAATACGCTGGTCGCGGCCATTGCCGTAGGCATGGAAAATTCCACGAGTTTCGCAGGCGGCCATGCACTTTTCGTTAAAGTCCGCCACGTCATCGGTGGGGTTAAACTGCATGGCAATAGACCCGATAGGAGCCGTAATCAAAGGGAAACTCAACTTCAATCCCAGCAAATTGGTGCTGGTATCGATAGGTGTATTGGGCACGAAAGTGTCCACATTCAGCTTGATCTTTTTCCAAGCATTATAGTTATCGTTAGCACCGTTTCCCGGAGCCTTGGAGCCAGGGCCCGGCATAGTGTTCTTGCAGGCCAAACCGTTGCAGACAGGGCAAACCTGGCAATTGGGGCCAATGTTCTTGCGGGCGTTTTCCAAAACTTCTGAATAATTCATAAAAACCTCTAACGAACTGAAGAACCCTCTAAAGCCTCCTTCCGGCGCAAACCCTCATTAACAGAAACAGTGTCACCACTTTCACACACAAAATGCTTAATGGCCCCATCCGACACAATATGATCCATATCGCAATAACCAACAGTACGCTGCAAAGCATCGAAAGTCGAGCCCACATACTTGATGCTGCAAGTCTCATTCTTCTTGCCCTTGGCCGACAAGTCGCAATACCAATGATTAAAATCAAAATAGCTCAGGTGAATTTCTTTTTCGTTGTAAATCGTTTCACCAAGACAAATATCGTTGCATTCCTGCAAGTCATCGATATAACGAACGATATTCTCTTCGCATTCAGAATACGCCCTGCCAGACAGACGCTTCACATTAAAAACAGGATCGCAATGATAAGCCGGATCGGCACAAACTCCATTGCAAGAGTCGCCAGTACTATCAGAGCATGCCCCCACCAAAACGGCAAACGAAGCAAAGCAAATACCCAATAAAATCTTATTCATACCGCCAATATATAAAATATCGACCAATAAAAAAAAAACAGACACGGAATCCAAGCTTATTAAATGGGTGGACGTCAAAATAACAAGCGCTAACTATAAAATAAAAGGTGATGGTTTATATACCCTTCAAAAGATACATCTTTTGCGAAGTCCTTGTCAAGAAGGCTATTTGCCTTTTCTTCATCGATGGTTTTGTAAATTTATCTGCACTTT